>NZ_JAUBTR010000018.1:0-78940 GCF_036705045.1 Microcoleus sp. BR0-C5 | reverse complement strand
CCTCTGCGCCCTCTGCGGTTAATTCCTTCTTCCTTCTTCCTTTGCAGTTAGAGCCGATATTATGTCACGATTAAACCTGCTGACTTCTTTGCTGTATTAAAATTTCCCTTATGCCAACGATCGTTTCCACTGCTGTCGTACCGTTTCTGGGGTCAGAAATTGTACCAGACTACGACACCGCCAAAGTAGTAATCTTGCCAATTCCCTACGAAGCTACCACCACTTACCGCCGGGGGTGCGAAAACGGGCCCGCCAAACTTCTAGAAGCTTCTCATCAACTCGAGTGCTACGACGAAGAATTGGATGCCGAAGTTTGCTACGATGTCGGAATTTATACAAAAGAGCCGATCGCCGATACCCGCAACAGACAACCAGTTTCATCCTCAGAAATGCTGCAAGTCACCCAAGCAGCAGTCTACCAGCTAGTTACCGAAAATAAATTTGTCATCTCCCTCGGAGGCGAACACAGCATCACTGCCGGCGTTGTCGAAGGTTATCGCCAAGCATACCCAAACGAACCTTTCACAGTCGTGCAAATCGATGCCCACGGCGACTTGCGGCACGAATACGAAGGATCGATTCACAACCACGCCTGCGTGATGCGGCGTGTTGTAGATATGGGCTTGCCCACACTGCAAATCGGGATTCGGGCTATCTGCAAGGAAGAAGCCGACTTGATTAAAGCAAAACAGCTAAACGTGATTCGAGCCAGAGAAATCGCTACTCAACCGGATTGGGCCGATCGGGCAATTGCCAGCATAACAACTAAGCGAGTATTTTTGACGATCGACTTAGACGGCATCGATCCGACTTTAATTCCAGGGGTGGGAACACCCGAACCGGGCGGGTTAAATTGGTATTCCCTCACCGCATTTTTGCGCCGCGTCTTCGAGTCCTACGAAGTAATCGGGTGTGACATTATGGAATTAGCACCTATTGTAGATTCTGTAGTCTCAGAATTTACCGCCGCCAAATTAGCATACAAACTTATTGGATACCAAGCTCTGGCTCAAGGTTGGCTAAAGCCAGCAGACGAGGGATAAATCGCGAAGTACGAATCACTCATAGGCTGTTGGCAAGGCTAGAATTAAGCTAAAGCAAAAGAACAGCCAATTTTATTCGTGCTGACAGTTTCATCTTTCATGCTGGCAAATACTCCTCTTCACCTCCTGAAAACATGAGTTTACTAATCGATACAACGGGTACTCCCATTAACGGCTACGCTCCCGATTTTGAACTGCCGGGAGTTGACGAAGAAGTTCACCATTTAGCTCGATATTTAGAAAAATTTCGGGCGATCGCGGTGATATTTATGTGCAATCATTGCCCTTACGTGCAGTTGTATCTCAATCGTATGAAAGAACTTCAAGCAGATTTTCAAGATCGAGATGTTACTTTAATCGGGATTAATGCTAATGATGCAAACCAGTATCCCGACGACAGTTTTGAGAATATGAAAATTTTTGCAGCCAACAATCAACTCAACTTCCCGTATATCCGAGATGTTGCTCAAGATGTGGCTGAAAGTTTTGGGGCTTCTAAAACCCCGGAGGTTTTTTTGTTAGACCAAGACGGCAAACTGCGCTATAAAGGTTTAATTGACGACAACGCTGACGATCCGGCGGCGGTGCAGGTTTCTTATCTGCGGAGTGCGATCGACCAATTGCTCAACAGTCAACCCGTTGAGCCTTCAACTACAGAGGCGATAGGCTGTTCCGTCAAATGGCGAGCATAGGGAGATTTAAAATTAACGTTCCGGCACTAATTATTAACTGGTTCCCTGGCTCTGCCTGGGAACCTATCTCCAGAGGCTCTGCCTCGTCAAAGAGTGGAGACAAATTGGAGGTACAGCCTCCGGATCTGCTTTACCAGGCAGAGTCTGGTAAGGAGTAAAAAGATTCAAAACAATTTTCTGTGAACCTGAAAAGTAGACGTATTCCCAACTTAATTCTCGCAGTCGCCGTTATGCTAGCACTGCTGATTAGTGGGAACTTATTTAAGAACTTTTCCTCAGTTGATACGCTGCCGCGCACCTCCTTAAACGTATCCGCTGCTATCAGTCTCTCGAAAGCTTTAGAGGAAATCAAAACTGTTTATCAAAGCAGTAATCCGAATTTTACTATTACTTATAATTTTGGTGGTTCCGGTGCTCTAGAACAGCAAATTCAGCAAGGCGCCCCGGTAGATGTATTTTTCAGCGCCGCCACCAACCCAATGGATGCTTTGCAGGAATCTAACCTGCTAATTAACGACACGCGCCGCAATTTGCTGACAAATCGTCTAGTTTTGATTACTCCCAAAAACGGTGTTGCTTTGAGCGATTTTAAACAGTTGACAGATGCGAAGATTAAGAAAATTGCGATCGGCGAACCGAAAAGCGTACCTGTCGGACAATACGCTCAGGAAATGCTAAATAAGCTTGGATTGTGGCAGCAACTCCAGCCAAAATTAGTGCTAGGAAATAACGTCCGCCAAGTGCTGACATTCGTCGAAAGTGGCAATGCAGATGCTGGTATAGTTTACACGACTGACGCCAAAGCATCCGACAAAGTAACTGTGCGGCTAACGGCTGCCGAAAATTGGCATTCGCCCATTGTTTATCCGCTGGCAGTTATCAGAAACAGCCGCCATCCGGCTGCTGCGAAAGCGTTTGTTGACTTTTTGGGAGGCGATCGAGCTAAAATAGTATTTCAGAAATACGGGTTTGGGATGGCTCGCCAATAGTCCCATAAAACCAAATTTTGTAGGGGCGGGTTCACCAACAATATCTAATTCCCGCCAACAATCTATATAAACCCGCCCTCACACTCATACAACTTGTGTAGTCAAAGAGGTACATTGCGATTTGCCCTTGGGTGGGGGCGGGTTTACGAGATTATTGGTATTAGCCCAAAATTGTTGGTAAAACCCGCCCCTACGAGCGAATCCCCAAATTATACATTTTGATTTATCTGTGTGTGGGGGGGTTTAGGAAATTATTTGTTGGAGGCAATTATTGTTGGTTAAACCCGTCCCTAGGATTTATGGAATTTGATATTTCTCCGCTCTGGATATCTCTAAAATCCTCCGCTATTGCGACATTTATCACCTTTTTCATGGGAATAGCCGCCGCCCGGTGGATGCTTTCAACTCGCATCAGGGGTAAAGCTTTGATTGAAGGGATTTTCATTTCTCCCTTGGTTTTGCCGCCGACAGTAGTGGGATTTTTGCTGCTGCTGCTGTTTGGGAGAAATGGGGCGATCGGGCAATTTTTGCTACAATTCGACTTAACTATAATTTTCACTTGGCAAGCCGCCGCCATTACAGCAACTGTCGTATCATTTCCCCTCATGTACAAAACTGCTTTGGGAGCTTTTGAGCAAATTGATGCGAATCTTCTCAATGCAGCCCGCACTTTGGGAGCATCGGAGTGGCAAGTTTTTTGGCGGATTATGTTGCCGCTAGCATGGCCGGGAATTTTAGCAGGAACTATTCTCGCATTTGCTCGCGCTTTGGGTGAATTCGGCGCGACGTTGATGTTAGCGGGGAATATTCCCGGACAAACTCAAACTATCCCGATGGCAATTTATTTTGCTGTGGAAGCAGGGGATATGGGGCAAGCTGCTATTTGGGTTTTGATTATTCTCAGTATTTCTTTGACGATGCTCACTGCTGTTAACTTTTGGACTAATTTACAAAGGATATCGCCCAAACCGAATTCGAGCCAAAGACTGCAATCAAATCTTCCTAAAGTCGCGTCTACTTTTACCACAAAATCCCAAAAACAACAACCGAAAAGCGGACTTTGTTTAAGCATTTTTAAACCTCTCTCCAGCTTTGCCTTGGATGTCGGTTTCGATATCGGCCCGGAAGTGCTGGGAATTTTGGGCGCGTCGGGTTCTGGCAAAAGCATGACTCTGCGCTGCATCGCCGGTTTGGAAACTCCCAGCAGCGGTCAAATTGCTGTCAACGGCAGGGTTTTATTTGACTCAGCACAGGGCATTAATGTACCTTCTAAAGACCGCCGCATCGGTTTTTTGTTTCAAAACTATGCTTTATTTCCTCACCTGACTGTTGCTCAAAATGTTGCGTTTGGCTTGCAGGATTTATCTGAAAGCGAGCAAGAACTTCGGGTAAAAGAACAACTAATTGCGGTGCAAATGTCTGGAATGGAAAACCGCTACCCGCAGGAACTTTCGGGGGGCCAACAGCAGCGGGTGGCTTTGGCAAGGGCGATCGCCCCTTCTCCAGAATTGCTGCTGTTAGACGAACCGTTTTCTGCTTTGGATACTCACTTACGCAGTCAACTGGAACGCGAGTTAATGCAGACTCTGGCTAATTATCGGGGCATTACTTTGTTTGTCAGCCACAATTTAGAGGAAGTTTACCGGGTGTGCAAAAATCTGTTGGTATTGGCCGAGGGAAGGCCGATCGCCTTTGATACCAAAGAGAACATTTTTGATCGCCCCCGCAACTTCACCGTCGCCCAGTTGACGGGCTGTAAGAACTTCTCAGCAGCTAAACCGATCTCCGTAACTCTCGTGGAGGCGATCGACTGGGGCTGTACTCTGACTGTCGTTGAACCAATTCCCAAATCTCTAGTTTCTGTGGGAATTCGGGCTCATCAACTAAGTTTTGTTAGCGGGTGCGATCGTGAAAATACTTTTGCTTGTTGGCTCGCCTCGACTGTGGAAACTCCGCACCGGGTGACATTATATCTCAAATTGCACTCGCCTCCCAATGATTCCCAAGATTATCACTTGCAAGCCGAAGTTTTTAAGGAAAAGTGGAGGGTTATGAAGGACAATTCTTTTCCCTGGTATGTTCATTTCGAGCCAATTAGGTTAATATTAATGGAAGCATGAGTTAACCAGCAATATAGAGTTAACCATCTAGACTCAACAGTTAAAATCATCTAAATCAAACATTAAACCATGACTGACAAAGTTCAAAAAACCGAAGCCGAATGGCAACAGCAACTGACGCCTGAACAGTTCAAAGTCGCCCGAAAAAAGGGAACGGAAAGAGCTTTTAGTGGCGAGTATCACGACAACAAAAAGCCCGGAATTTATAATTGCGTTTGCTGCGGTACGGAGCTATTTAAATCAGAAACAAAGTACGATTCCGGTACCGGTTGGCCGAGTTTCTACGCTCCCGTTAGCGAAGAAAATGTCAAGTGCGAGTCGGATAACACCTTGTTCATGCGCCGAACAGAGGTACTGTGTGCTGTTTGCGACGCTCATCTCGGTCACGTATTTAACGACGGGCCGAAACCTACCGGTCAGCGTTACTGCATGAATTCTGCGGCTCTTAATTTCGTTCCCAAGGATTGAGTCTTTTAAGGGCGGGCTAAGAGTGCCCAACCCCTACTCCCCACAAAAAATAAATCCGGTTGTGGAACAGGCATCTTGCCTGTTCACCTAGCATTCACTGAAAAAAAATAAATCCGGTTGTGGAACAGGCATCTTGCCTGTTCACCTAGCATTCACTGAAAAAAAAATAAATCCGGTTGTGGAACAGGCATCTTGCCTGTTCACCTAGCAGCCCGCGCCACAAACAAATTCTCTTGCAACACAAGCAGGATGCCTGTTTCCCGCAATTGATGTTCAAAATGCACCCATACTGCTATCTTATGGTGGAGGCAAAAAGAGTAAAAAAATAGTGGCGACATGGGGATGGTTTATCAGCGAGTTTTGCTGAAGCTCAGCGGTGAAGCGCTGATGGGCAGCTTGGGCTACGGCATCGATCCGATAGTGGTTCAGTCGATCGCCCAGGAAGTGGCCAAAGTCGTGTCCCAAGGCATTCAAATCGCGATTGTTGTCGGTGGTGGCAACATTTTTCGCGGGGTGAAAGCTGCTTCGGCAGGGATGGATCGGGCAACGGCTGATTATGTGGGCATGATTGCTACGGTGATGAATGCTATCACTTTGCAGGATGCCCTGGAACAAGCAGGAGTCCCAACACGGGTGCAATCGGCGATCGCCATGCAAGAAGTAGCTGAACCCTACATCCGGCGGCGGGCGATTCGCCACCTCGAAAAAAAACGAGTAGTGATTTTTGGTGCCGGTTCTGGCAACCCTTTTTTTACTACTGATACTACAGCCGCTTTGCGGGCGGCTGAAATTGATGCAGAGGTGATTTTTAAAGCTACTAAGGTAGATGGGGTCTACGATTCCGACCCCCACCTCAACCCCAACGCGCGCAGGTATCAAACCCTCACCTATGCCCACGTCTTGAATCAAGATTTGCGGGTGATGGACAGTACGGCGATCGCCCTTTGCAAAGAAAATAATATTCCTATTATGGTATTTGACCTCTCGGTGTCGGGCAACATCTACCGAGCTGTAATGGGAGAATCTATTGGAACTCTTGTCGGAGGTTTTTGTGAAGTTAGCTGAAGCAGAAGATCATATGCAAAAGGCAGTTGAGGCTACTCAACGGTCTTTTAATACTATTCGGACGGGACGGGCCAACGCCTCCCTCCTCGATCGAGTCATGGTAGATTACTACGGAGCTCCAACTCCGATCAAATCCCTTGCCAACATCGGCACGCCGGATGCGACTACGATCAACATTCAACCGTTCGATCGCACAGCGCTCACCTCGATCGAAAAAGCAATTTCCCTGTCCGATGTAGGACTCGTTCCCAACAACGACGGTTCAGTTATTCGCTTGAACATTCCGCCGCTGACGAGCGATAGACGCCAAGAATTTGTCAAAATGGCCGCGAAGTTTGCCGAAGAAGGTAAAGTTGCAATTCGCAATATCCGCCGCGATGCCGTTGACTCGATTCGCAAGCAGGAAAAAAGCAGCGATATCTCTAAAGATGAATCCCGCGACTTGCAAGATAAAATTCAAAAGCTGACGGACAAGTACGTTGCCAAAATAGAAGAAGTTCTGGCTGCCAAAGAGAAAGATATCACGACTGTTTAGGGAATGGGAAATTGGGCATGGGGAATAGGAAGAGTTTTGAGATTGTTCAGAGCCGGCCGCGAACAACGAGCAGACGCTTAATGATTTGTGAGTTGTGAGTTAAAAACTCAAGATTTAACACTCATTAACTTACCAATTCCTCCTGCCCCATTGACCAATCACCCATTACCAGTTGTCCGGTGAAGGAATTCGTCCTGCCATTTTTAGCAGATTTAAGGCTGCTGAGGCGATCGATCGAGCTCTTGGAGGTGCCGACGACGCTAAGGAGCCTTACACTCAATCGATCGCCCAAGAATGGAACACTCATCTGATTTGGGTCAGTCGCTTGGCTAGAGCATTCTATCAGTTTACAGGAGCTGCTTACAGAGCGGGCGTCAAATTGCCGATGACTACTCAGTTGATGAGCAAAATTTTGTGTGGCGAACCGCGTTATGCCGATATCGCTAACCGCGCTCTTAAAAAGCTGATGCCGCTTTAGAACGAAGGAAGTTCAGCAACGGATTTAACGCATGGATTTTGAGGGAAGAAAAAAGAGAGAATCTTCTTAAATCCCAATTCCTTATTCTCAATTCCTCATTCCCAATAGCGGTAAGGTGCGCCCCTAAGCACCCTAGATAATTGGATTTTGCGTAAATCCTGTAAAATTTAAAATCTAAAATCTAAAATCTAAAATCTAAAATCTAAAATCAAATGATAATTTATTTTTATAAAGTAGAGGAGCCTTATGGCTGCTTTTCTAATTTTTCACTACACGACATTTCTCTGCACGGTCAATATTGGTTGACGGTGGAACATTACTATCAAGCCCAAAAATTTGTCAGCACCGATCAAAGATTAGTGGCGGCGATTCAAGCCGTAGCAACTCCTCAAGAAGCCGCTAAATTAGGTCGAGATCCCAACCACCGGATTCGCGCTGATTGGGAAGCCGTGAAAATTCCCATTATGCGCGAAGCCGTTTTAACTAAGTTTCTCACTCATACAGACATTCAAGCTATTCTTCTTGCCACAGGGGATCGATTGATTGTCGAGGATTCGCCAACGGATTACTACTGGGGATGTGGCTGCGACCGAACCGGTCAAAATCATTTGGGTAAAATTCTGATGAGCGTGCGCCAAGAAATTAGTCAGGGCCAGGGGCGCTGAGAGAAACTCAAATTCTTTCGTTAATTATCATTATATGAAGTTATACAACAAATGTCAAGTTATCCTAACAATGAATAATTTTCATAGTTAGAGTTTAAGATTGCGAGAAATTTATAAGAGCATTAAAATAATTATTATTTGCTTAAGTCGCTCTGCCTGTTGAAGGCAAGGATTAAACTGGCGCGATCGCAGATTTGACTTGCCCCAGCCCACCGGAGGCGATAAACAGTCGTCTCTCACAAGTGCGCGACGGATTAATTGTACAGATCGGTTGAGTCCAAAACTCAGGGTGAGGCATTTGAGTTTCAACGCTACAACAGCACATCAAAACTTCTTATTATCATTGTATAAGTACAAAAGGAGATTTATGCAACTCAGAGAAAATACGCAAGAATTACATTATAAACTAGACAGAGAAGTTTTGATACGGCGGATAACAGAACGCATTCGCCAATCTCTAGAATTAGAAGATATTTTAACCAGTACGGTAGCAGAAGTGCGGTCTTTTTTGAAAACAGATCGCATTATGATTTACAGGTTTAGTGCCGACGGCAGTGGAGAAGTTGTTGCGGAGTCAATTAATAACAACTGTCTCCCTTCCTTGAAAGGACTGCACTTTCCAGCAGACGACATTCCCGCGAGCGCGCGGGAGATGTATGTCACTTTGCGCCAGCGGACAATAATAGATGTTAACTCAGGGACGATCGTCCTGAGTCCCCTCGATGCTGCAGACACCGGTCAACCTTTAGTAAAGGAAGAGATGCACTACAGATCGCTCGATCCTTGCCACACAGCTTACCTGATGGCAATGGAAGTGCAATCTTCCTTAGTCCTACCGATTTTGCACCGCAGGATCGCGTCGGAAAACAGCAAAACAGATATCTGCGAGGCGGCCACGTGTCTAACTAGATACGAGCCAGGAAATAATCAAAAAATTCACATCGAACTGTGGGGACTTTTAGTGTCTCACCACTGTGCGCCCCTCAATATTTCACCAGCAGATTTAGAAGTAGTTCAGCTCGTCTCAGATCAATTGTCTAGCGCTATAGCCCACGCGCTCCTCCTCCAGCAAACCCGCTCTCAAGCCGCCCGCGAAGCTACCGTGAGCCGCATAGCAGCCCTGTTGTATGGTCACGTAAACATTCAACTGCAACAGGGTTTAGAAGCCACCGTCACCGCTTTGGGCGGTAGCGGTGGCAGACTCTATCTCAACCAGCCGAAAATCAACGGTGAAAAGTTATCCGCTTCCAAGATTGAGGGAGGATTGCCAATCGCCCCGGCCCACAGTGATGCTACCTTTGAACTGTTCACCACAGGAGAACAACCGACACTTCCCAAGTGGGAAAAAGTTAAGGCGATCGAAGCTCATCCCCTCTGGCAGGAATGGCTAACCAAAGGATTCAAAAATACCGAAGAACTTCCCAAATTTCCAATTTTTACTAATGCTCAATTACCTGTTGGGATAATTACAGACTTATACAAAGAACCTCTATTTAGAGTTTTAGTTCCCGCTTTTCAAGCTACTCAAATTCGGGGTTTGCTGGTAATTCCCCTCCACTACAAACAACAAGTAGTCGGCTGTTTGACCATTTTTCGCAATGCAATTGATACCGAAAAAATGTGGGCGGGGCGCTTTGACACCAGCGCTGCACAAACCCTTCCCAGACAATCTTTTGAACTCTGGCGAGAAATAAAAAAAGGTCAGTCGCCCGAGTGGAAGTACGAGGAAATCGAGCAAGCTTTAGCCATAGGCAGCCAATTTTGTTCGGCAATTGGGCAGTACGTTCTTTATAAAGAAGTGCAGACCCTGAATGCCAACTTGGAGCGCCAAGTTCAAGAACGCACCGCCCAATTGCAAAAATCATTGGACTTTGCCAAAGTATTGACGCGAGTTAGAGACCAGATTCGCAGCACCTTAGATTTAAAAATCATACTGCAAACTATTGTGCGAGAAGTCAGAGTTTTGTTGGATACCGATCGCACGGTAATCTACCAATTTGCGGCAGACAAACAGGGCGAGGTAGTTGTCGAAGCTGTTTGTGGCCAGTGGCGGTCAATTTTAGGTATCAAATCTCCAGAAGGATGCTTTCCCGAAGGCTCAGACTGCTTTTATCGAGCCGGACGGGTGGGAGCAATTAATGATATTTATACTCATGATTTAACACCCTGTCACCGCGAATTTTTGGAAGATTTGCAGGTGAGAGGAAGTTTAATTGTGCCCATGATGGGCAAAGATTCGCAATTGTGGGGGTTGCTGATTGCCCATGAGTGTTCCGGGCCGAGAGTTTGGCAAACGGCAGAACAGGAATTGCTGCAACATTTAGCTGCTCAAGCTGCGATCGCCATTCACCAAGCAGAACTTTATCAAGAAAGTCTCAATGCAGCAACTGCCGATCGATTAAAAGCCGAACAGCTAGCTAAAACAGTCACAGAACTGCACAATACCCAAGCCCAACTGATTCAAACCGAAAAAATGTCCAGTCTCGGACAACTTCTGGCGGGAGTGGCCCACGAAATCAATAACCCCGTTAACTTTATCTACGGCAATCTGTCCCACGCCAGCGAATACACCAAAGATTTACTCTGCTTAGTGGAACTCTACCGCCAGCACTACCCCAATCCCAACCCAGAAATTAGCGAGTGCTCCGAAGCCATCGACATCGAATTTCTTGCCGAAGATTTGCCCAAAATTTTGGGTTCCATGACAGTCGGAGTTGAGCGCATCCGCCAGTTAGTTGTATCTTTGCGTAATTTTTCCAGGAGCGATCAAGCCGAGAAAAAAGCCGTTGACATTCACGAGGGCATCGACAGTACCCTGTTGATTTTGCAGCACCGGATCAAAGCCAATTCTGAGCACAGCACCGTAGAAATTATTAAAGAATATGCCAATTTGCCCTTAGTAGAATGCTATGCCAGCTCGCTCAATCAGGTATTTATGAATCTGATCGGTAATGCCCTTGACGCCCTAGAAATGGGAAAAAAAGAGCGAGTTATGAATCTTGCCTTTAAAGCAGCAAGTGCAGCGGCGACGCATTTAAGCTCCCAAATACTGCCTATCGAGTCAGGAGATATAAAGGCCACCACCGAGTGTTTGATTCCTGATTTCCCATCTCCTTGCATTCGGATACGCACTGAATTAATCGATGAAAGAACGGTAGGAATTTGCATTGCCGACAATGGTCACGGCATCCCCAAAGAGTTAATCTCTCACATATTTAATCCGTTTTTTACTACTAAACCCGTCGGTCGAGGCACGGGTTTAGGACTGTCTATCAGTTACCAAATTGTAGTTGAGAAACACGAAGGCGTACTTAAATGTGTTTCTGTACCCGGTCATGGTACAGAGTTCTGGATAGAGATTCCCCTGAATTAGCCAACCCTCAAGGCAAGATTAGCTTCACCAGCACAGAACCGATCGAACCCAGAAGACTCATAAAGTTGCCACCGCCGCCCGTGCGGGGTTCCGTAGGCTTTTGGCGCGCAACAATGGCTTCGGCTAACTGCTTTGACAAATCCTGACCTTGGGGATTTCCTTGAGCTGCAAAGAGTTCCTTAGCTCGATCGGCGTCTAGAGTCGCGCCGGCGAAGTCTCCCAAGTCAGCGCGAGACATACTGCGGGCAAAATAAACGGCTGCTAAATCCGATTTCAGATTCAGGGCTTGATTGTAATAATCAATCGCGTTTCTGTAGTTTCCTGCTTGAGCTTCCAGCACTCCCAATCGGTAGAAGTCTTCAGCGGTGCCGATATTGGTTGGCATTCCTCTAACTCCGAGCAGTTGCGCGTTAGTTAAATTGGCGTTGAGCAAATTGGCGTCGCTGAGATAGGCACTTCTCAAGTCAGCACCGCTGAGGTTGGCACCGCTGAGGTTCGCCCCCGTCAGGTTGACGCCAAACAGGCTGGTGCCGCTGAGGTTGGCACCGCTGAGGTCAGCCCCGGTGAGGTTGGCTCGACTGAGGTTAGCCAACCTCAAGTCAGCACCTTTGAGATTGGCTCCGGTTAAATTGGCTAAAACCAAGCCCGCACTGCTGAGGTCGCAGTTGGGGCACTGTCGGGTGGCTAGTAATTGTTGCGTGTGTTGGATGTTCTCGGCGGGTGCAGGAGCGATCGGGGCGATCGCGCTCAGCAGCGTTGCAGCAGCGAGGATTCTGAGTTTCATTTTGACCGTCCAAAATCCAAAATATTAAATCTAAAATAGCTTTTCTCGAAGCAATTGAAAATCACCATAACACAAGTGTACCCAACAAATCTTTTGACTTGCCGTATGTAGGAGTTCTGGGCGCCATCAGCACCCTAGATTGAAGTTATCCCCCTTACCTGAGTGTCAATCGATTTTAGATTTTAGATTTTAGATTTTAGATTTTAGAATTGAAGCATTGACTTGCGCGAGATAAATACGTTCGGCAAGTTTCATCGGATACAGGTTTTTTATTTCTGGGTCCTGAGTCTGCTTTCGGAATGAATCACGTGGCGGGTATCATGGATGCTTTCGGTCAAATAAAGATTTCGCTGCCAATAAATTAGGGTAATGAATTACTCATTACCCTTTAGCCGCTGTTCTCGGCAACCATAAAAATTAACACATAAATTAGTCGTGAATCGTGCCGTCGGGCATCGTTGTACCCTTAAGATATACTCCGCTCAGATTAACTTTTGTAAGGTTTGCTCCCAACAGGTTTGCTCCGCTTAAGTCGGACGCACTTAAAATCGCTTCAGTCAAGTCTGCCCTAATTAGACTCGCCCCCATTAAGTCGGCTCCGCTAAGGTCTACTTTGCTCAAGTTCGCGCCAATTAAATCGCATTCTGTGAGCACCGCCCTACGCAAGTTTACTCCGTAAAGATTTACTCCGTGCAAGTCTGCACGGCTGAGTGTTGCGCGAGATATGTTGGCTCCAATTAAAGTTGCTTGGATCAGAGAAGCTCCGCTCAAGTCTGCTTTGCTGAGATTTGCTCCCATCAACTCAGCTCGATGCAGGTTAGCTTCAAGTAAAAGTGCTTCTGTGAGGTCGGCTCCACCTAAGTCTGCTTTGCTCAAATTAATCTTGCACAAATTGGCTTTGCCAAAGTTGACTCTGTTGAGTTTGGCTTTGCTGAGATTGGCTCCAATCAGGTCGGCTTCATACAGATTGGCTCCAATCAATTCTGCTTCGTAGAGGTAGACCTCGTGCAGGTAGACCCCGCTAAAATTTCTTTCTCCTATTGCATATAGCTTGAGCAGTTCGTCAACGTTCATTGTGGCTTCTCTACACCTTTTAAATGAAGAATACTGTCAGCAAGCTGGTTACACCGGATGTTCTGCAATTTTAGATTTTAGGCTCTGAAAGATTCACACCCAGGGTGAGACTTCCCTCAATCTGCAAGATTTGAGGTGGAAAGTGCGATCCAACCCATAACTTTTTATGGGTAGTTGAGCTTACTGAGTCCCAATGTGACCAAGATCACAAAAAAATGCTAGTAGGATCACATAGAAACTCCGCTTTCGATCACAGCATGGGGGCAAAAATAGCCGATACTTATACTGTAATGCTGAGAAATTGACAATGCCACCCTCGTCGTGTTTTACTCAATTGGCGATAAAGCCAGTAGTTTCACGGATACTTGCCCGCTTGCTGTGAAAGTAGGTTGCAACGTCACTCGGCCCTACCCGCTCTGACCGATGAGAGTGCTGATATCTAAGGATTTTTCGCACTGCGAAAGCCAAAAATGCACTTCGGGGACGAGGGGAATGTCTGTATAAAAATGCGATCGCTGGTGTACAGACATTCGCTTGTTTGCTAGCACCTAATGACTAAAAATCGCCCATACGTTCGCAAAAAATGCCAATAAATACCAGGAAAACCATGATAGATGTTTAACAATAAGAGAATAAATGGTATTCCTTAAGAGTCACCTATTGCCACTAATGTTACAGTCGATTGGTTAACGGCTATCAGTATTAGCAATGACGCTTGTCCCTCAAATACAAAACTGACCCAAAAACCGGGTTTTTTACCAAAAAAAATCGTTGCAACCTTGCTCCAGGTTAAAATAATCCGGTTTCTGAGCGTCGGAGTGCCTCCAGGAAGGAAAAAGTTTAATGAGAACGATCGCTTTTGTATTGCTTCAGGGCAAACAAAAGGTCAGCATCTAGGATAGGAGCAAAAGTTGCTCCCTTGTCAAACAAAAGTATTGTATAACGCGAATTGTGAGGTAATTGATATGGCTGGAGTATGTAAACTTAGCATCACAGAGACAAGTGAAGAGCTAAAAAACCTGTTAACTGAACAAAAAACAGCAAGCGGGTTTCAAAAAATTCAAGCACTTTACCTGTTCAAAATTTGTCATGTTAAGACAGTTAAAGAATTGGCAATGACGATCGGGGTAAATCGAATTACAGTGCAGCGGTGGCTGCGAAAGTACCGAGCTGACGGACTCGAAGGACTCCTCGAAACAAAGCACAGTGGCGGCCGTAAGCCGGCCATTCCTCCTCTGGCCCGCGCTAGTTTGGCAATGCGCCTCAGCGACCCCCAGGAAGGCTTTAAAAGCTATGGAGAGATTCAAGAGTGGTTGCACCAGGAATACAGCATTGAAGCTTCCTATAAAGCGGTTTACGCAACAGTCAGATACCAGCTCAAAGCCAAGCTGACGAAAGTCTAGACAGTTCATACCATGTCGGATTAATCACTGGTTCTCTAATTGTTTGCAGTCAGCATTTGAAGATTTTGAGGAGTTGCGTCATCACGACAAACCTGACTAATTCTTTGTTAACAAAACTCGCTCTCATAAACTGCGGAGCATATAAATTATATGTTGTGGCAATCGGGGTGAAGGGGAGAAGATGTGATGCTTTTCCCCGTTTGTGAAAGATGCTTAAAAAATTGATCCGAAATCATAACTTGCAAGTTTTGTCTAATTTGCAGGTTTTGTTATATTGATGTAAAAATTGGCAGAGGCTAAGGCAAAAACCGATCCAAAGCCGCTTTCAACTCTTCGATTTCCGTATCGATATTACCTTCTTTCGCGGCTCTGGCGATGCACTCAGTTAAGTGTTCGTCAAGAATGATTCTCGCCACGCGATCGAGCGCGCCTCGAACCGCAGCAACTTGCACGAGAACTTCGGGACAGGGACGGTTTTCTTGCACCATTGTTTTAATGCCGCGCACGTGTCCCTCAATCCGAGACAAGCGATTTACCAGCCGCCGCATTGATTCTTCATCGTGATGGTGAGGGTGGGCTGATTTATCGTCGTGATGGTGGTGGGAATTTGAGGGCAAGGATTTGTCAGTAGAAGTATCAGATAGAATCATTGGGGTTACGAGGGAAATTTAAAAGTTAGAATTCAGAATATGTTGAGTTGGTGCGGGCGCGTGACTCATGTATTGTAACTGTCAAAATATATTTAGGATCTTCATAGTGGCAGATTATTGAGTCCGCACGATCGCACACCTTTACCAGACTAACCCAGACTAACAAAGATTGACGCTATGCGACTATTTAAGTTTTTTCGTCCCGCACCTCGAATCAGTGCTCCTTGGTTCGCCCTAATTTTAGGAATGACGATCGCGCTGAGTGCGCTGGGTATCAATGCTGCACCCGCTGCCGCCGCTGATGGCACAAATCCGCCCAAATTACAGTTCCAGAGTTCCCCCGCCACCCCCCCGAATCCGCAACTGTTAGCGCTGCGGGGCGGGGAACTGCCGGGGGATACCGGCAGTTTTGTGACGGCGGCAGTCGATCGAGTCGGGCCGGCAGTTGTTCGCATTGATACCGAGCGCACTGTCAGTCGCAACCTCGACCCCTTAATGGAAGACCCCTTCTTCCGCAGATTTTTGGGAGAAGATTTACGCAGCCTGACCCCCAGACAAGAACGCTTACGCGGTCAAGGTTCCGGCTTCATCATTGACAAAAGCGGGATTGTTTTAACCAACGCTCACGTAGTTGACAAAGCCGATCGAGTGACTGTCACCTTAAACGACGGCAGGACATTTCCAGGAGAAGTGCAAGGTACTGACGAAGTAACAGATTTGGCTGTTGTCAAAATTAATACTAAGCAATTAGACTTACCGACTGCCACCTTGGGAGATTCCGACGCGGTGAAAGTGGGAGATTGGGCGATCGCCGTGGGGAACCCCCTGGGATTTGACAACACCGTCACCTTGGGCATTATCAGCACCCTCAAACGCTCCAGTGCAGCCGTCGGCATTCCCGACAAGCGGCTCGATTTCATTCAAACCGACGCCGCCATCAATCCCGGCAATTCCGGTGGCCCCCTGTTAAACAGCAGAGGAGAAGTAATTGGCATCAACACGGCGATTCGAGCTGATGCAATGGGTATTGGGTTCGCGATTCCGATCGACAAAGCCAAGGCTATCTACGCGCAGCTAGCCAAGGGAGAACAAGTCAGCCATCCGTTTTTGGGGATTCAGATGATTGCTTTGACTCCTGAAATGGCCAGAGAGAATAATGCTGACCCCAATGCTCCTTTGATTGTGCCGGAAGTTAAGGGGGTGTTAGTGATGCGAGTTGTGCCCAACACCCCTGCTGAGAAAGCAGGGCTTCGCAAGGGAGATGTCATCGTTCAAATAGACGGTGAGGGAGTGACTGAGGCCGAACAGTTGCAAAGTTTGGTGGACAACAGCAAAATCGGTCAAATTCTGAAACTGAAAGTGCGCCGCGGTGCCCAGATTAAAGAAGTAGCCGTTCAAACTGCTCAATTGCAAGATTTTTAGGGAAGAAGCGGAAGGGGGGAAACTGTTAGAAACCCCTTTCCTTCTTCCTTCTTCCGACTTCCCTCGGACTGACATCCGTTACATCCGTTACATCCGTTACATCCGTTACACAATCCGTTGCCGAACTTCCTTCCTCTACATGATACGAGTTCAACTTGCCTATCCCAAAATTCCCGATAGTAAAAATTGCCCTAATGAACAATGTATAGCTTTTGAGAAGTACGATGGCACTAATTTGCATTGGGTTTGGGAACTTGAACTTGGTTGGTATGCTTTTGGGACGCGCCGCAGTAGATTTGATTTGGATGAGATGGGAATTGCAGAGTTTAATGCTGCACATCCAGGTTTAGAAGCAGCGCCTGAAATATTTAGGAGAGATTTGGCTAGTCCGTTAGAGTCTATATTTCGAGAGAACGAACAGTATCACTGTGCTGAAATTACTGTGTTTACAGAGTTTTTTGGTGCTAACTCGTTTGCGGGAATGCACCAAAAAGACGATCGCAAACAATTGGTGCTTTTTGATGTGGAAACCGATCGCGGTATCGTTATTCCCGATCGGTTTATTCAGGATTTTGGTAAATTAAATATTGCGCGAGTGATTTATCGCGGCAAAATGACGGGCAAGTTTATGGATGATATTCGCAAGGGGAAATACGGTGTGGATGAAGGTGTTGTGTGCAAGGGAGGCGGCAATGCTAATAATCTGTGGATGGTGAAGATTAAGACTGATGCGTATATGCAGAGATTGCAGCAAGCTTTTAAGGATGATTGGGAAAATTACTGGGAGTAATCTAAAACTGATAGATCAACTGTCACAAGCCAAAGTGGGAGATATCGGCAACCCCGTTCGATTTGACAATACTGTTGCGTAAGTCATCAGTAATTAAAGTATATTGGTCGTAATCAATAGACAGCCAATTAAAAAATCAGGGAAAATTTAGTTATGACATCTGTGCAGCTTGAAAAAAAAGCCATGACTGAAGAAGATGTGGCAAAGTTATGGGAAGCGTTCCAAGTATTTGACGCGGACGGGAGCGGTGCTGTCTCATCAGAAGAACTGGGTCAAGTAATGCGATCGCTAGGCCAGAGTCCTAACGAAACCGAGCTGCGTGACATGATTAAGGAAGTGGACGTAGACTTGTCGGGCAGTATCGATTTTGATGAATTCAAAATGCTGATGGTGTCCCAGCAAGGCGATCGCCAGAGCCGTCTCAAAATGGCATTTAGTGTATTTGATGAAAACGGTAGCGGTCAAATCACCAGAGACGAGCTGCACGGCGTGATGAGCCAGTTTGGGCTGACAGAGCAAGAGCTCGATGAGATCATCAAAGAGGTAGACCATGACGGCGATGCCTCAATTGACTTTAAGGAATTCTGCAAACTGGTACCCGATGAGTCAGAGCTCACGACAGGATATCAAGACTCGCCGGTTCCGATTGTCAGTACACAGACAACCGAGATTTCAGACAGTACAGCGGCTGCGATCGCAAGTACAGCAACTGCTGTCAACGAGGAAGCTTCTGCCACTATTGAACCTAATCTAGAAGAAGCATCCACCGATAGCAATCCAGAAATAGCGCGACTAAAAGAACTACTCGCCCAACACCCACAAGCTGAGAAGAAGCGCGGTACGTCGCGCTTGCAGATGCAGATTGGTTTGTTTCGTCTAATCCAGGGAGCAGCCTACCGCAGCTTCCGCGAGAGTTTTTCCGCCAACCATGAGACTCACCTCCGTGTGAGAAACTTGCCCTACAGAATCGTTGATTTTGTGCAATTTGTCAGAAGTGCGATCGGGCTTTATAAAGGATTGGGTGTAGTAGAGCCTGCGTGCAACCCTGTACTTGATGCAGTAGTTAAATCTATCGAAGATGAATATGCCCGACTGCAAGATCGCATCAAAAACTGGAAGACTATAGAAAAAACTCCAGAAATGTTGGCAGAACAAAAAGCCATGTTGGAAGCGCGGGGTAAGTCTGCCAGCGCCAAGGAAAAGTTTGCGGCGGGAGTCGAGTTTGCCATCACCATCAAGAAGAAGAGTCTCAACTTGCGGGACATCGCCGAGGGTGTGCTTGCCGTCAACGAACTCAACCGACTGCGAAAAATGGAACTGAGTGAGGAAATGGCACCCCCATCAGCCAAATCTGAGGGAGATCCAAAAGAGTATCTGAAGAAGTGGAACCGAGTCATCCTCTCGGATGCCTCAGAGGAAATCGATGGTGCGATGATGCCAGTGGCATATTGGTATGAAGACTTTATGCCGAAGCTGTTGGCTGCCTTTAGCGTCAGCACAGCAGCAGACATCCCCTTGAACACGGTGGCTGACGAAGCAGCTTTAAACCAGTGGTACGAAGCCACAAAAACGTCAGGGGAATTTGGGCGTTATGGGGCGGATGTTGTAGAAAGCTTTCCCAAATGCGCTCCAAAACAGAAGTTGATGCTTCAACAGGCATGGCGCTTGACGCACAACTACCTGAATGGGGTACAGAAACGGCGCGAACGCTTGGAGTTTGGGCGCGAGTCTGGCGAACTTTCGCAATATGTATCGTTCATCGATGTATATATTGATCGCAGTGAAATAAAGAATTCACAAATGCGCGTCAGCTTCCCTTATTATATTGGCCCTGCGGTGTGGCGTTTCTTCCACACTACGGCTGAAATCGTCTCTACCAAGACCTCCAAACAGCAAAAAACTCTGGTGGCAATCTTCAAGGACTTTTTCAAGCTGTTTGCCACTATGTATCCCTGCCCCTACTGCCGCCACCACCTCAACGCCTACGTCGTGCAGAATAAAGAGGTGGAAATGTACCCTGTGGAGTACCTCGTGCTTGGGCGCGACCCGCGTCTGAATGACTTTGAGGTATCAATGGAGGCCAAGCTGTCCACCGTAGTAGATGGCGATTCCCTGCGCTTATTCTTCTGGAAGCTTCACAATACTGTCTCCTCATCAATTGCGCGATCGGAGGAGTGGTATCACAAGGATGAGAAAGCATTCTACACCACTCGTTATTGGCCCAGTATTGACTCTGAGCTAGCACGAGCCAACGCTCTCAAACACATTAGCATTGCCACCGATCGGATGTACCGCCTCTACGGTATGCTCAAGCCCGCGGCCCGACTGACAGGGGTGAGAGCAACTTTGCAAAAGCTATTGGATAAGCGGGATGAGGAAGGCATCAAGGAGGCTTGCTTAGTTGCCCAAGATTACATCAAGGAGTTGGAGGAGGCGATCGTGACCGGACAATTCCTACAAGAGACATATTACTTTGACCCCGATCTTGTCGATCGAGCTCCCGTCTTTAGTCCTGAAGAAGAGGAGTTTGCTCGCAGCGGTGTGTTCGTAGAGGTTGCTTAGATATCAGTCAGTAAAAAGTTAAGCTTTTAAACTTAACTTTTTACCGCTTCTAGAAAAAATTAAAATATTAATGATCGCTCAATGCCTAAGCCGAATACCCATGCCAAAAAGACTCAAATCATTGAGGTACTAAAGCAGGATTATTTTCAAATGACCGCGCAGCTTCAGAGGAACTGGACACCAGAGCAACATGAAAAAAATCGATTGAGTCGTTCTTTTGCTGCATTTGCGATCGCCAATCTTGCCGATCTTACCCCTGCTCAAGCGGCTAACTCAATTGTCAATGGGGAAAATGATAATGGGATTGATGCCATTTATTTCGATCGGATGAAAAAATTGCTTTTGTTGGTACAGGCTAAGGCGGGGAATGCTCCGAATATGGGTGATAATAAAAAATTTTGTGATGGGATTAGAGATTTAGTCCATCAACGTTTTCAGAAATTTAATGATGGCTTTGCGCGGTTGCAGCAAGATGTTGAAGATGCTTTAAATACTAACGGGGTAAAAATATTAGGCTGTAATATATATCTTGATGAAAGCCTGAGTTCTCATGTGATTACGGATCTTAATCAGTTAAAAACGGAACTGAATCAGTTCGATCCACGTTTTGAATGGCAAGATTTAAATATTAGCATAACACATGGTTGGTTGACAGCAAAACAAGCCATCGCCCCTGTTGATGTAGTCTTGACATTGGAAAACTGGCATTGTTTAGATCAGCCGCGTAGGGCTTTTTATGGATTGGTTAAGGCTTCAGAACTTGCATCTTTATATCAACAGCATAATAAGTCGCTTTTTGAGAAAAATATCCGTTATTACCTAGGTGCAGAGGATGTTAACTTAGCGATTGCGTAAACTGTCAAAGATCAACCATCTGAACTCTTTTATCTCAACAATGGTCTGACGATTACTTGTTCGTTAATTAGCCTGCCATCGGGACATAAACAGGAATCAACTCAATTTACTTTAAAAGGTTTTTCCGTCGTAAATGGGGCGCAAACGGTAGGAGCGATCGCTTCTGTTTATAATGCTAATGGTTCAATATCTGCTGATGCAAAGTTATTAGTTACAATTATTGAAGTGGGGACGGAGACTGATAATATTGGCGAAAAAATTACTGGGGCAAGAAATAAACAAAATGCGGTGCGCGATGTCTATTTTGCTGCGTTAGATTCCAATCAAGAACGTTTGCGACAGGAATGTATGGTATCGAATATTGTTTATGAATATCGACCATCGGCGGAGCGGACTCAGGATGCGATTACGATTGAACAGGCGGCAGTTGCCCTTGCTTGTTTTAGCGGTGATACGGAAATAGTGGTTGCAGCCAAAAGAGAAATTAGTCAGCTTTATAAGCGTTATTATGATATATTGTTTAGTAATGCGATTTCAGGAGTTACGCTTTGTCGTTATGTGCGAATCTTTCAATATCTAGATGAAATTTTTTCTGCTTCAGAACAGGCTGCAACCGGTCAACAAAAAAAGTTTTATAAGCATGGTAGATTTTTTATTCTAGATATTCTTGCAAGACGCTATAAACCTTTGCTCAATAAGCATGAAGTTTATTTGTCTGAATATGATAAAATCCAACTTTCACGAATTGGGTTAGAGCTTGCTGAGGTTGTTTACACTGTTGCTGAATCTCAATTTGCTAGTGACAATAAGGGATATCTTGCTATTTTTAGGAATATCACAGATGTTATGCCTTTAACGAGTGAGGTGATGCAGGAGTTAGATCGCAGGGATGCTCAGGCTTAAAATCCGAATATACCTACAGTTTAACTTGTGAGATAGATATTAATTATGAATAAGAAGCAGAGACTAGAATTAACCTGGATTGGTAAGGATATTCGCCCCAAGCTGGAGCCGCGAATTTTGCTGGAAGATCCAGAGAGGTCTTATCATGCTGCTCATCAGGTGAGTGAAAATGATATTTTTGATAATCGCTTAATTTTTGGGGATAATTTGTTTGCTCTCAAGGCTTTAGAGTCTGAGTTTGCAGGAAAAGTTAAGTGTATTTTTATTGATCCGCCATATAATACAGGCTCAGCTTTTGAACATTATGATGATGGAATTGAACATTCTCTCTGGCTTGGTTTAATGCGCGATCGTTTAGAGATTTTACGTAATTTATTATCGAATGATGGTTCTTTATGGATCACAATTGATGATAATGAAGCGCATTATTTAAAAGTGATGTGTGACGAGATTTTTGGTCGCGTAAATTTTCTGGCGAATGTAATTTGGCAGAAGAAGTATGCGGCATCCAATGATGCACTATGGTTCAGTAATGATCATGACCACATTTTAGTTTATGCGAAAGTTAAAGCCTCTTGGAAACCGAACAGACTTCCTCGAACTGAAAAATCAAACTCAGCATACAAAAATCCTGATAATGATCCTCGTGGTGCTTGGCAATCAGACAATTATACTTGTAACAAATCTATTGATGAGCGTCCTAATCTATACTATCCAATCACTAATCCAAATACTGGTGAAATTATTCTCCCTAAGAAAACTGCGGTATGGAGATATTCGCGTGAGAGACATGAAGATAATGAACAACAGGGCTTAGTGTATTGGGGAGTAGAAGGAAAGAACTCTGTACCTCGCTTCAAGAGGTTATTAAGTGCGGTTTCTGACAAAGGAGGCGTTGCACAAACAATATGGACATGGGAAGAAGTCGGTCATAATCAAGATGCTAAACGAGAGCAGTTGCAACTTAATACACAAGAACCCTTTTCAACTCCTAAACCTGAAAAGCTACTAGAACGTATTCTTCAACTTGCCACTAATCCTAACGATCTAGTTCTTGATTCCTTTGCAGGATCGGGAACAACAGGCGCAGTCGCGCATAAAATGGGAAGACGCTGGATCATGATTGAACTCGGCGAACATTGTCATACCCATATCATTCCCCGACTCAAAAAAGTAATTGATGGCGAAGATCAAGGTGGAATTAGCAAAGCAGTTAACTGGAAAGGCGGCGGCGGGTTTCGTTACTATCGTCTCGCACCATCCCTACTAGAAAAAGACAAATGGGATAATTGGGTGATCAATAAAAACTATAACGCCGCCATGCTTGCTGAAGCACTCTGCAAAATCGAAGGTTTCACCTACGCACCATCAGACACCTTCTATTGGCAACATGGCTATTCCACCGAAAGCGACTTTATCTATGTCACCACCCAAAATCTTAGTCACGAACAACTATCTAAACTTGCAGACGAAGTAGGGCAAGAACGCACCTTACTTGTTTTATGTACCGCCTTTCGATGCCAAACCGACATATTCCCAAACCTCACCGTTAAAAAAATTCCTAAACAAATCCTTTCACGGTGTGAATGGGGACATGACGATTACAGCCTCAAAATTGAAAACTTGCCAAAAGCACCCCCAAAGTTCGGACAACTAGCACTATTTGACCTGGATACCTATGAAAAATAAACTTGTTAATAATATTTCTAATCGTCTCAGTCTGCGCCATCCCCAGCGCCAATCATTAGAAATTCTCGCTCGCATTTGTGAACTCTTATCCATCCCAGAAATCACAGATGGAGAAACAAGTTTAGTCGCCCTCAAAAAAGAATTTCCAACGTTTACTGACTTCGAGCGCGACTTTCCATCTCTATGTTTTGCCCTAGCCACAGGTGTGGGTAAAACTCGACTCATGGGCGCATTTATCAGTTACTTATACCTAGCATATAACATTAAAAACTTCTTTATCCTTGCCCCAAACCTAACCATTTATAATAAACTAATTACCGACTTTACGCCCAACACCTCAAAGTATGTATTTACGGGTATCTCTGAATTTGCGATCGATGTGCCAGAAATCATTACGGGAGATAATTACGAAAAGTCATCCATCATCACTGATTTTGCCTCTTGCAGAATCAATATATTTAATATCTCAAAAATCAACTCGGAAGTACGCGGCGGTAAAAGCCCTAAAATTAAACGACTATCCGAATATATTGGCGAAAGCTATTTTGATTATTTGTCAGAATTAAAAGACCTCGTAATTCTCATGGATGAATCGCACCGATATCGCGCCTCAGCAGGAGTTCGCGCTATTAACGAATTAAAACCATTAATGGGGCTAGAACTTACCGCCACACCCTTTATCGAAACCAATAAAGGTTCAGTAGCTTTCAAAAATGTCATCTATGACTATCCCCTCGGACGTGCCATAACGGATGGATTTGTTAAAGATCCAGCAGTCGTCACCCGCAAAGATTTTAACCCTAGGGCAATGTCACCAGAAGCGATCGAGCGTCTTAAACTAGAAGACGGCATCTATCTCCATGAAAATATTAAAGCTGAATTAGAAACCTATGCAATTCAAACTGGAAAACAAATTGTTAAACCCTTTCTGTTAGTGATTGCCCGTGACACTACCCACGCATCCAAACTCATGGAACTCATTCAATCTGATGAATTTTCAGAAGGTAATTATAAACATAAAGTTATTCAAGTTGATTCTAGTAAAACGGGCGCTCAAGAAGATGAAATGGTAGAGCGATTGCTCAAAGTAGAACATACCGATGAACCTACTGAAATAGTTATCCATGTAAATATGCTCAAAGAAGGTTGGGATGTCACCAACCTCTATACAATTGTCCCTCTGAGAGCCGCAAATTCTAAAATCCTGATTGAGCAATCTATCGGACGGGGCTTGCGTTTGCCCTATGGAATGCGTACAGGTGTAGAAATTGTCGATCGCCTAAATATCGTCGCCCATGACAAATTCCAAGAAATTGTCGATGAAGCAAAGCGCCCAGAATCCCAAATCCGCCTGAAACAAATTATCCTCACAGATGAAGACTTACAGCAAAAGACACAAACACTAATTTCGCGATCGCAACTAGCCCAAAATTTAGGACTTCACCCCGAACAACCCATTAATTTACCTGATAATTTACCTGCAACCGAACCCCAAAATATTCAACAATCCCTATTTCAATCACCTATAGAACAAAAGATTGCACAGCTTACATACCAAGAAATCCTAAAGCTTGAAAGCCGCCCCGAAGAAGTCCCAACTACCGCCCATCTTGCATCCCCAAAAGTTCAGGCAAGGGTGCGCGAAGCCGTAGCTAGAGAATATCAACCCGCACAAATGGAACTTGAAGGTATAATAGCACCTCCAGATATTGAAGCGATCGTTGCGAAAACAACGAATTTAGTTATCCAGCAAACCATCAATATTCCTAAGATTCTTGTTATTCCTAAAGGGGAAGTGCGATCGGGTTTCAGGTCTTTTGCCCTAGATATCACAGGTTTAAATTATTCCGTTCCCTCCCAAGAAGAATTACATATTCAATCGCTAACAACGAATAAAGTTGAATTCATGGGAATTATCAAAGAAAACTTTGAAGAATCACGGCTAGAAAACTATATTGTCAAAAACTTAGTCAACTTCGATGATATTTCCTATGACGAACACGCTGATTTACTCTATGACCTTGCGGGTCAAGTTCTCAGTCATTTTATGACCTACTTATCCGAAGAAGATACACACAAAGTTTTACGCTTTTACCAACGGGAAATTGCCAATTTTGTCCATAGCGAAATGCAGCCACATTTCTGGGAAGAAACTACAGGTTATGAAGTCAAAATAAGTAAAGGTTTTACAGCATTAAAAGATAGCGCCTACACTACAAATGCTCAGAATTGCCTTGATTATCAATCTTCGCCGCGAGACAAAAGCAATATGTCCAAATATCTGTTTACAGGCTTCTCCAAATGCCTCTATCGAGAACAAAAATTTCAATCGGAAGCAGAAAGAATACTAGCACTGATTTTAGAACGGGATGCAATCAAATGGTTTAAACCCGCCCAAGGACAATTTCAGCTTTATTACAAATGGCATACATACTATTCAGAATATCAACCCGATTTTGTTGCTGAAACAGAAGAAGTTATCTATATGCTTGAACCCAAAGCTCGAAATGAAATTGACAATCCTCAAGTGCTTGCTAAGAAAAACGTCGCAGTTCAATGGTGTCAAGATGCTTCGGACTATATGCTAAATCACGGTGGCAAACCTTGGAAATATGTCTTAATTCCCCATGATGAGATCAAAGAAAATATGACACTCCAAAAACTAAGCGATCGCTATACCGCCACTACTAAGGGTTAATTTCAGGGGCGATCGGGCTCTAAAAAGTAATCACTAGCCATGCTACCAACCGATGCCAAATGGCGAAATGTAGGAAAATTTTTCAACTATCCAGAAATCCTTCATTACTTGATGCTATATTTTTCACCCTCCAGCTTTGGCCTTCCCCTACTCTTAAAGTTCTAAATATCGAGCTAAAATCAGTTGAATTTCTTGTATTTGTTGCAACTCCAATTGCCCAAGACAGCGCACAAGTCTGCGTTTATCAAACGTCATCGGATCGACGCACACGATAAAACTCTCGGTACTCAGACCATTGAAAGCCGAAGGAATTACTGGCAAAACAATGGGTCGTAAATGCTCGTTTGGAACAGCAGAAGTGATGGGTAGAACTGTGAATTTACTGCGTTGATTAAAAGCAGTTCCTGAAATAATTACCGCCGGTCGAGTCTTGCGGATTTCTGTACCGACTGAGGGATCGAAATTCACGACCCAGATGCTTCCCAGTCGGTAATCGCTGCTTGCTGCCATGCTTCATCCTCATCGGTTAATTCATCACTCAGTTCATCGAGCAATAAACAGGCTTCTACCATTGCCTGCTGTTCTTGTTGTTTGCGCCACGCTTGCAATAAAAGCTCAATTAGCCGACTGCGATTTTCTACACGATCGTCAATGTAACGCACTAGCTCATCTGGCAAAGAGATAGATACTTTCATAATTATTGTAAAACTATTTATGCCACTTTCCATACTACAAATGGTAGCACAATTCTATTTACTCACCTTACGGAACAAAAAGACGACCAACGCCCATCCAGGTTTCGATATCCAGCAAGATTTCCAGAATACGGTCAACACAACGATTTCGATAGACTCGATCGGCTAAAAATCGATCGGCATCTCCGATCGTAATCACAGGTAGGGAATCCACTGTATTTTCTTCTCGGATCACCTGTTCCAAGGAGTCTTCACCCTTCATGCTGCGGTTGGCAGTAAGCAAAATCATCTGATTTGCCTGAGCAAGTCGCCAAACAACTCGATGTTACTGTCGATCGACAAATTCATCTGCTTGAAGGTGACAACCCGAATTGGGAGTAGATTTAACCAACCTTGACTCGCAATATTTCCTAATAAAATCTCTGCATGACCTCCGAGATTGTGATCGATCAGAAAATTCATGCTTCTAATTCGTGTTTGGCTTTCTGCTGTTGAAGTTTTGCCCAAAGAGCCTCTCGACCGGGTTTGGGTGGCATCGCTGCAACGCGGGCTGAATGTTCGCGATTGCGTTCTTCCCAGTAATGCTGAATTTCCTTAGCTTGCCTTAAAACAATTTGATATTCTGCTTCGACTTCTGCACGATTTGCCTCTATATATGATAAAGCAACGTTAATCTGATCGTCTGTTAAGTCAAACAAGGAACGGATAAACTTCGGGGGATATTGAGCCGTCAGGTAGTCCATCACATCATAGAGAGTGATGCGCGTACCTGAAATTGTCAGTCCGCGCTCTGTACGAATAATAATTGGTTGGTTGTTGGATACTGAAACCATACCCATAGCCTCTGAAACCGCTTAGGAAATAATCCGATCGTACCTTACAAATTGGTAATGTCGTGTTTGTAGAAACCTTTGAGCAAATCCACCAGACGCCCCCTACACAAAATTAGCCGGATCTTGATCTCGCCGATGCTTCAGCAGAATCGGAGAACCTTGGCCATCACCCACCAAAGCCGCCGTTTCCTCCAACGCTTCCCTCAATCGCTTGGCCGCGTAGATGGACATATCACGGGGCACATTCACCCGATCGCGCAAATACCGCAAAGCCGCATCAGAACCAGCCGGCGGCGTACAAACTTCGCCAGTCATCATCAAAGTTAAAGCACAACGCAAAGCCTCATCGAATAACTTGTCATCAGCAGGATTGACTCGAACGATGTTGCGCTGGTGCTTAATGACGCGGTGAAGTGCTTCAGCGCGGGAGGTTTCCGGTTCTGGATACATAACATCCGGCAGTCCCGCCCAAGGCCCATTATCCACGCGGGCTTTATTGACTAGCATCTGAGGTTCGCCGTTTTCATAACACCCGCCCATCTGAGGCGGTAAATCGTGGACGTGAGTGTGAAAATCGCTCTGAGTGCCGCGATAGGTGGGGCGGGTTTCCATCGCCGCAAACCAGTCAGCAAAGCGCGGGTTTTCTTCCCGCATCGAGTAGCCTTTGTAGTAGTAAAGACTGGCATTCATCCGTTCCACGTAAGGCGTAAAGATGACATCCGCAGTGCCAAATTCATCGAGGAAATAAGGCCCGGGGGTGCTAGCCAGAGCCTTTTCTACTTGGGCGACGACGCTGATAAATTGGTTGCGGTTGTGCTGTTCTACTTTGGCTGAACTTGCTGGGTAGCACAGCCAAGAACACCAGGCCCTAAACAGCAGTCGTTCTAGCCGCCGCATGGGTATTACTGCGGGGTTTTCCATGCCCAAACCCAAGGGGCCATAGACTCGTTCCAGCGCGATTAAGATGTCATCGCTTTCGGTGATGATGCGGCCGTCTAGTTCGATCGCCGGTAGCATTCCCGATGGCACTTTGCGCTTGTACCAGCTTTCTTTTTCCCCATAGCAGAACATTGTAACTTTGTCAATACGGTAGGGGATTTGTTTTTCTTCCAGCCACAGCCAGATTTTTTGGCAGTAGGGACACCAAGCATGGTTATCGCGGTACAGGGTGACTCGCACATCGGATTCGGTTTTACCAAAGAGGCGCAAGCGGGCTTGGGCGTTGGTGGGGCCGTTTGTGCGATCGACTTCAAAGTCTGTGAGGGCTTCTAATTCTGTCCAGGTTAGAGGGGTGGCGATCGTGGCGGTGGATGTCATAGGTGAATTAGTGCGGATGAGGGTTGTCAGAAATATAGACTAAATGTATATCGTTTCTAAGTGGCGATCGTCCAAAAGCCAATGGCAAATTTGCCATTGGCTTGTGTTTTTTACTGGCTAAACCATCCCTACTGAAATCAATAGGTTTTTAGGAGAGCAAAGATCCCGATAATGACTGGATCACTACATAGCCAATCCCTGCAACAATGATGATGAACTTGGGTATAGCACACCACCAAGCGATCTGAGGCCAGGGACTTTTTACAGCGCCACGAAGCATTTTCTCAAGCGCGAAATTTTCTGTTAGATCTAGTAGCGCTGCTAGCCATTGCGCCCAAGCCAGTAGAATCGCTAAGTTGTACTCCAAAGTTCCAGGCGCGTGCAGACTATCAGCAGCCATCATACAGCCTAAAGCGATCGCCGTTGAATAAGCCAGTAGAAAGAAATTATCCCAGTACAGACTGCTTAAAGCATCGTCGTATGCCCCCTTCTCCTGCCAGGAGACAATCATCGCGCTAGCTGTCTTCTCATTGCCTGCAAATTCAAAAGAAAGTATACCCCGGGGAGCTTGTTTGGTTGTAAGCGATGGGTGGTTTGTCTTTGGGGCTAATCCCAAAGTGAGAGCAACCAACAGTCCCAATACTAGCCAATCAGTTAAACCACTGGGGATTAAATGGAGTGGATGCCACAATTGCATTTTCTTGCCTCCTACAGTTCTGGTGTCACTCGTAGTACAGGATCGGGGCGTGGAGTTTCTTCGTCAATAAGAGACACATCACCCCAACCTTTCACAAAATCCTGAATGTATTTGACGCGAGCCAATGCTTCGTCGCACCAAGCCTCGGAGCGAGGGTAGGGATATTTATCATTCTTATGCTGCTCATTTTTATCCTGCTGCTCTTGGGCCAGCTTCTGGCAATCTAAACTCTTGTCTCGCAGCACCTGTTCCACCTTTGTCAGTTCAGTCTCCAGTAATCCCATCAGTACCTGAAAACGCACCCATTGATGATGTTCCAACTTAAAATCATTTACTATTTTTTCTCCAGCTATCTCCCCCTTTTCCATCACTCGCTTGATAATTTTCTTGTCCATAGACAAATTCAGTCCACCTTCAGCTTTATCTAAACGAACCTGCACCACCCGTTCCCTGTAACTTGGCAGCATGGATTGGGTGTTGTCGCGGTAGTTTTGCGCTGTTAACCAAATTGCCCGGATAAAATCGCTCAACTTGGAAATTTCTGCCCACACCTGAACAGGGGGATCGTTTGCCTTGGAAAGGTAAATTGATTTATAGAGTTCATCTCTATCCCCATCCAACGTATCTAATTGCCGGCCAAGGTTTTCTGTATCTGGATTGGTAACGACGCTGACAGCATCTGCCTGTATCTGAGTCTTATTTTCGTCCTTCTTAAATGCGTTGGGTGGCAGCGAGGTAAGGTTAATTCCAAAAGTCGGGCGGCTTGGCAACCACTCATCAAAAAGGTGGATCGGAAAGTTGCTAGAGATGCCTCCGTCACTAAACCAGTTCAGTTGCGAATACTGTTTCCAATCCTTTTCCTTGGTAAGATCGAGCTTTTTTTTGCCTTGGAAAGCAGCGCCATTAATTGTGTAGAGAGGAACTGCACCGATTAATATAGGAAAGCTGAGGCTCATCCGCATCGCGACTACCACTGGCAAATTGTCCGCTTCAGGCAAGAAATGAAAACCTTCAGGCAACTCCACGCTTTTGCTTCGGTAAGCACATCGCGTCATATATTCTACGACGTTCGACGGGAATAGCTTGGAAAACTCTTCCTTATTAAAAATAAAAGCGTGGTTTTTGAAAGGCAGTAGATAGGGTTGATTGTGACTCAGGTTAGATGTCACCAGCTTGAGGTCAATGGGCTTTTGCTTTTGCTTTAGCTTGCCAAAGGTAAGTGGCTCACCGTTTTCATCGATTCCGGCAACATAGTTGATTTTGGCAGTCAGCCAATCGGTCAGCGCTTCCGGATCTTTAGATGTGGGATTGTTTTTTCGCCCACTGCACATTCCAAAAAAGTTATTCGGCACTTTTTCAGTGAGGATGCCGTACAAATCGTAGACGCCAACACCCAAACTACCAATCCACTGCCCTATCCAAGCAAATGATACGCTCAATAGCAGCAGGAGTATAATAAAACTCCCTCCGCTTAAACTATCACCCGTAAACTGAGCCACTAAAAAAAATACTACAAAAGAGAACCCTGATAAGAACAACGCCAGGATTAAACCGATGACCAATCCTCTACGCGCTCCGAGTGCGAATACCCTCTGGTGTTTAGATCGAAAAGTTTCGCGAAGAAATCGAGCAAATTGGAAAAAGCCCAAGAATTTTTGCAGCGGACTAGGCTTTTCATGGTTTGTTTTTTCCGTTTCCTCTTCCTCTGGTTTTTTACTCTCGATTAAAACAGCATACAGGGTATCCATTAAGGGTTGGGTTTCTTCGGAAGGTTGAAATAGGTTGCGTAAGAAGTTTTCTTGACTAAGTTGGTCGCTGATCTCCTTGAGCTTTGTAAAGCCTCCCGTGTCCCGTCCGTATTCTGCTGCTGCTGTAACTGCTGCGGCGATCGCTCCTGCAGAAGTGCCTCCAATACTACGAAACCGATACTCTTTCGCCAGCTTTAGGACAATCGGAGGATAAACAATTCCGCTCGTCACACCCCCTTTCATTACCAAATCACATTCTTTTTTTATCTTAGTCAAAAACTCTGATTCTTCTGTTGTATTCAACAACTGCCTTGGCATTTAATTTCTCCTTTTTTAAAAAAGGTTTGCTTGCGAATAGGTCGAGGATACCCTAATAAATTATTGAATCAATCTAAGTTCAATAAATCTCTAACTTAGGAGTAAACTAAATCAACAATGGTTAACTAGATTCGCTTTTTTGGTGTGTTTGTGAAACTTGCGATCGCACCCTCTTAAGATTGAAATTAACTGCTTAAATCTACCTTGATTCAGTAATAACCCGGATGCGGCAGCGGTGTCTGTGAGTAAAAGTTATAAATAGTTATATCGTGGCTGCAAACTATACCGAATTTTTAAGTATAATTGCTTAAAGGCCTGCAATTGGGACAGGAACCACGAGCCTTGCGCTAACACACCGGGTAATTTTAAATAAATGACGATCGACGAAGCACTGCTTTTCCTCGACTCAGTTCTCAAACAAGAGCATCTCAACGATATTCACATACTGGTATTGCGGCAGTCTTGGGAAGGACACTCTTATCCAGAGATTGCCAAAAGCGCTGGTTATGATGCCGAATATATTAAGTTTGTTGGCTTTCAGTTATGGAAAGTTCTCAGTCAGCTATTCGGAGAAAAAGTCACCAAGAGTAATGTTCAGTCAATTATGCGACGGAAAGCGCAACAGGCACAAGTAACCGTCGCACTACCAAATAGCCAAATTAGTCACAATATCAACCAACAAATCGATCGGAGTAGTACGATCGCCGATCGAGTTACAACTGACGTAACAAAACTCAACAAATCGATTAATTGGGGAGAGGCAATTGATGTTTCTATTTTCTACGGACGTGCAGAGGAAATAGCTTTATTAGAAAAGTGGCTGATCGTCGATCGCTGCCGCCTAGTAACGCTGTTGGGGATGGGTGGAATTGGCAAAACCTCTCTCTCTATTAAGGTAGCAGAACGCATCCAAGAACAATTTGATTATATTATCTGGCACAGTCTCCGCAATGCTCCATTAATACTCGACTTATTGGTAGAATTGATTCAAGTTCTCTCGAACCAACAGGAAACAAACTTACCGGAAACTGTGGATGCTGGAATCTCGCGCCTGATGCACTATCTGCGACAGCATCGGTGTCTTTTAATATTAGATAACGTCGAGTCTATTCTACAGGAAGAAGAACGCACGGGTTGTTATAGAAAGGGATATGAAGGATACGGTCAACTTCTGCGATGTGTAGCCGAAATCAACCATAAAAGTACCTTGCTACTAACCAGTCGAGAAAAACCGATCGATTTAGCTGCTCAAGAAGGCGAAACTTTGCCTGTTCGTTCATTACAACTGACAGGTTTAACAACCCCAAAAGCACGGGAGATTTTTCAACGCATCGGTTCTTTTCAAGGGTTAGACTCCGAATGGAATATTTTGATATCCCACTATGCGGGAAATCCCCTAGCATTAAAAATGATCGCTCCAGCCATTCGCGAGTTTTTTGAGAGTAGCCTGACCATATTTTTAGAACTTTTAAATCAAGGAACTTTAGTATTTGATGATATTCGGAACCTATTAGAGCGACAATTCAATCGTTTATCAGATGTAGAAAAAAAGGTGATGTACTGGTTGGCGATCGAGCGGGAGCCAGTATCGCTGAGAGAGTTACAACAAGATTTAGTTTCAAAATTAACGGTCACAGAATTACTAGAAGTTTTAGGTTCTCTCGTTAGACGTTCTCTCATCGAAAAAACCTCATACGGCTACACTCAACAACCCGTCGTCATGGAATACATGACGGAACGATTAATCCAAAAAGTTTGCACTGAGATAACCAGCAGCGAAATTGACCTTCTCAGAAGCCATGCTCTTCTCAAAGCTACAGCTAAAGAATACCTTAGAGATACGCAAGCTCGTCTTATCCTTAAACCTATTGCAGATCGTCTGTTTTTTACTTTTGAATGCCAGCAATTCCTCGAAAACCAACTCAAACCCATTCTCTCATCACTGCGCGGTAAACCAGCAATAGAAACTGGCTATGCTGCCGGTAATATTATAAATTTATTGCGTCAGATGCAGACTGATTTAAGCGGTTGGGATTTTTCTAACTTGACCGTTTGGCAAGCTTATTTACCCGATACGAATTTGCATGGTGTCAACTTGGCTGGGGCTGATTTAACTAATTCTGTTTTCGCTGACGTTCTGGGAAGTGGTTTGTCAATCGCTTTTAGCCCGGATGGAAAACTTTTGGCAATGGGCGATACGAATAGTGAGGTTCACTTGTGGCAAATGCCAGAATATAGGCTGTTGAGAACTAGCAAAGAATACGGCAGCATCGTGTTATCAGTCGCTTTTAGTCCAGATGGAAAAACTCTTGCTACTGGCAATAGTAACGGCACGATTTGTTGCTGGGATGTTAGGAATTGGTCGATTAGTCAAATATTGCAGGGAAATACTAGCAGTGTGCTGGAAGTTGCTTTCAGTCCTGATGGCAAGATGCTTGCTAGTGGCATCAGTGATGGAACTGTGCGTTTTTGGGATTGGAGTAATGGACGATGTTTGCTAACTTTGCCAGCACACAAAAGTCAGGCTTGGTCGATCGCATTCAGTCCTCAAGGTAAGATTTTAGCGAGTGGCGGTGATGACGGAATAGTTAAACTGTGGGATGTTGCTACGGGACAATGCCTGAAAATGTTTGAGAGTGACTGTCGTCAAATTCGATCGGTGGCTTTTAGTTTAGATGGTAAAACTGTAGCCTGTAGTGGTCATGATACTTTGATTCGCATCTGGGATATTAGCACGGGTGAAGTCTTGAGGATTTGCTCTGGACATTCACAAATAGTGGTGTGTGTTGCCTTTAGTCCTGACGGTCAGATTTTAGCAAGTTGCAGCGAAGACAGCACCGTGAGATTGTGGGAGGTGGCATTGGGTAAGTGTCTAAAAACACTGCAAGCACACACCAGTCGAGTTTCATCTGTCGCGTTTCGTCCAGATGGCAAAATTTTAGCTAGCACTGGTGAAGACTGTACGGTGAGAGTGTGGGATGTTAAAACAGGTCATTGTCTGAAAACAGTATTGGGGCAAAGCAATCCAGTAAATTCGGTAGTTTTTTCGCCCGATGGCCAAACTTTAGCCAGTAGCGATCGCGCCGTGAGATTATGGAATATCAAAACCGGGAAGTGTCTTAAAAGCATACAGGATGGACATACTAATCGATTGAAATCCATTGCCTTCAGTCCGAATGGAGACTTGTTGGCGAGTGGATTCTCTGACACTCGTGTCAGGTTATGGGATACTGCGATCGGTGAATGTCTAAAAAGTTTAGAGGGTCATTCTGCTTGGGTTTGGGGAGTTGCCATCAGTCCCGACGGTAAGACATTGGCAAGTTTCAGTGAGGATCAGACTATCAAACTATGGGATATTAGCACAGGGCAATGTCTTTATACTTTTACTGAGCATGAGAGTTGGGTGATGGGAATTGCTTTTAGTCCTTCAGGTGATATCCAGGCTTCTGCAAGTACCGATAAAACGGTGAAGTTATGGGATGTCAGTACAGGGAAAGTCTTAAGCACTTTGATGGGAAATAGCGGTTGGGTTTGGTCTGTGGCCTTTAGCCCTGACGGTAATATCTTGGCAAGCAGCAACAGTGACGGTAGTATCAATTTTTGGGATATCAATACCGGAGAATATCTGACCAGCCTGGAGGGACATGACGGTATTGTTTCATCGGTAATCTTCAGTCCTGATGGTACACACTTGGCGAGTGGCGGTCATGACCAAACTGTACGAGTGTGGGATGTTAGCACGAATGAGTGCTTGCAAGTTCTGCGGGGACACGACAATTGGGTGTGGTCGGTTGCTTTTAGTCCAGATGATCAAATTCTAGCCAGTGCCAGCCAAGATGAGACGATTAAGCTTTGGGATGCAGTAACGGGTGAGTGTATCAAAACCTTGCCTGTTCCCAAACCTTATGAAGGAATGAATATTACAGGTGTTAAAGGTTTAACTGAGGCGACTGTTGCGATGCTCAAAACACTGGGGGCAGTCGAAGTAAGTTGATCAGGATATCTTGTGCTAAGTGGAACGCAGTGTAGCGAAGCATCGGGCGAGATTCTTCGCTACGCTCAGAATGACAACTACTTTGGGCTCCCGCTACATTTGGGGAGGGGGTGGGGCGTCTTGAATTTTAGCCAGTGCTGCTTTCATTTCAGGAGTGGCTAGCAACTTTTGGGTATCTGCGATTAAACGATCGCCCCAGAGGTTTTCTTTGAGATATTCTACGGTAGCATAGCGTTTGTCGAGTTTCAGAGCAGCTTCTCCCATCGCTAATCCTTTTGCTTTGTCACCTTTGCCGTAGAATGCTACTGCTAGAGCTAGCATTGATTCGGCTGCTTTGTCGTCGATCACGATCGCCTGTTCCCAGCGTTTGATGGCGCTATCAACATCTCCCATTTCGTATTTGACTAATCCGATATTGTTAATAGCCGGCCACAGGTTTTTTTCTAAAGCAAAAGCTTTTTCGTATTGGGCGATCGCCTGATCAAACCGCTTCAGCTTATAAAAAGCATTGCCTAAATCAAATAATGCACCCGGAGTGTCTGGTTTTAGTTTTAATCCTGCTTGCAAATATTCGACTGCTTTCTCGTAGTTCGATTTCCGAAAGTGAGCTTCTCCCAAGACAAATTTAATTGATGGATTTTCTGGCGACAGAGATTGAGCTTGCCCCAAAGCTTCAATGCCTTTGTCAAACTGCTCTACTTGAAGGTACAAGCTGCCTAACAAAGTCCAAGTTTGAGCATTTTTGGGGGCTAACTGTGTGGCGAGTTCGGCTCTGGGTACCGCTAGTTGGTACTGCTGGAGTCTGGCTAGCTGGACGGCTTCTTCTGCAAGGCTCAAGGCTGTTTGTTCGAGTTGGGCTGAGTCGATTTGCAGGGTGTAAGGCAGGAGTGCCTGACAGGCAGCAGGCTCGGGCATTGCCCCCAAACCGAGTGCGAGTAGCAGAGATATTAAAGGAATGCGATTAGGCACTGTACAGCCCCAGAAAAAAATATAAGGGTTTCTCGATCGCCTATAATAACTCATATTTTTGAGTTTTGATATTGCTTCTTGACTCGCAACACTTTTGGGTTTTCATTTAAATACTTTTCCAATTCTGTTTTGAATTAAGAATAACAGTTTTTCTTGACTGCTTTATAGAGGACTTCAGTCCTCTATACAAACCGGGTAAATTCTTCATTGTCAGCAACTTGAGTGAGTTAATAAATACCGCTGCGCGGTTGACAGTTAAAGAGTTACAAAATTCTGTTTTACCTCAGAAATAATAGTTAATTTTTACTGGCTTAGAGAGGAGTAAATTACTCACTACAAACCTAGTAATTTCTTCATTTTCAGGAATTTGAGTGAGTTAATAAAGCCTGTTTAATTTTGTCTAACAATTGTGCTGCCGATAGGGATGAAGGCAAAATTTTGGCAGATACTTCTTGCAGCAGAAAGTCGATCGCCTCGGATTCCGAATTTACAGCCGAGCGATAATCCCAGACTAAAATGGGCAGTTTTACTGCCATTTGGCGCAGGTTCGATAGCGCCTGCAGCATAGCGGTTGATTCTGAGGGGGCATCCCGTAAGCACAGCAAAACTAAGTCAACGCTTTGATATTGCAACTGCTGCAAAACTTCTGTCCAACAGGGAGCGATCGACCCTCGAAATCCTGCGGTGTGGATGTACTGAATCAAAGCTTGAAAGTTGGGAGTAGAAAACTGGGAATTGGGGAGGGGAATCTCGGCATTTGTCGATCGATCGCAATGTTCCAATTCTTCCGTCGGCTTCCCCCCAGAAGAGGAGTGCAAATCGGGTAAAGTCGAAATGTCGGCCAATAAAATGCTGGGCTTCCAACTCATGCCAGCAGCAACTTGAATCACTTGCCACAAAGCACTTGGCATTAACCCGGTTGGTGAAGTTTCACCGTCGTCGGGACTGCTAGTGGCTAAACAGGGAAATACCGACAATCCTTTGACTTGATTTGCCAGTTGCGTAGTTGGAGGGTCTAAAGTCACTAAGGGGAGAGAACCCAAATTTCGAGACCGACTTAACTGTTCGATAAAAGCTAAGGGGTTTTGCAGTTGACTTGTACCATCCAAGACGATCGCGTCGGGGCGCCAAATTCTGGCCACGAGTTCTGCTTGGCCGAGGTCGTCTGCTTCTAAAACCCGGCAGTAGTTGGGGTTGAGCAGTAAAGCGGAACCTTGAGACGAACTGTTTTGCGGGCTGAGCCACAAAACGGTTAAAGAACTCCTTACTTTGGCGCTACTAGCATTACTGTGACCGATCAAGTCTGCCAGCAGCCGCCGCAAAGCGGGTTCTTCCACCGGCAAGCTCAAAAAGCCTTCGGCTCGGTTGACGCTGGCCCGTTCTTTTTCGCCTCTGGTGGCCGTGACGATCGCCGGAATCGATCGGGTATCCGGGTCACTCTTGAGCAGCGTCAGCACGTCCCAACCCGACAGCAGTGGCAGCAGCGGGTTGAGGAAAATCGCTTCGGGACTGAACCTGCGAGATTTTTCCAGCGCTTCGGTGCCGGAACGGGCGACTATTACTTGGTAGCCCAAACCTGAGATGACGTTGGTTAAATCTTCGATATATTTGGGAACTGCTTCGACTATTAATACTAAACGAGAGCGAGAATGGGCGGTCAGAATCGGATATTGGGGTTTTAATAATTCTTCCTCAGCGGTTCCCGGTGTCGAGACTTCTTCACTGTTGTTTCCCGGAGGAGTTGGTGGCAGCAGCAGGGTAAATTGAGAGCCTTGGTTTTCTGAGGAAATAAACGAAACGTCTCCGCCGTGGAGCCGAGCTAGGCGTTGAGTTAGTACCAGTCCCAGTCCGGTTCCTTGAAAGCGCCTGGTGAGGGGGCTTTCTAGCTGTTGGAATTTCTGAAAGATTAGGTGCTGTTTGTCGGCGGGGATGCCGATGCCAGTGTCCCAAACTGTGAATGCGATCCAGCCTTCCCAAACATTTACTTTCAATCCGATTTTGCCGCCGAGTTCGGTGAATTTTAGGGCGTTGGAAAGGAGGTTAACCAGCATTTGCCGCAGTCGCAGTTCATCGGCAATTAATTGGATCAGTCCCGGTTCTATTTCGAGTGTAAATTCTATTTGGGCCGAGGGTTCTGCGTTGGCTGTACCGTCCGTTTGGCTCGCGTCGGGAGGTTTTTTTTCTTCTTGCTGTTGCAGTTGTTTTGCTTGTTCAAAGGCTCTTTGGCAGGTTGATGCTATTTCGACTGCTTCGGGAATTAGTTCTAGCTGCCCGGTTTCCATCCGGGTCAAGTCTAATATATCGTTAACTATTGTCATCAAATGCCGCCCACTTTTATGGATTAGTTTGGCGTAGCGTGTTTGGCGATCGTTGAGTTCTCCGATCAATTTATCTTTGAGGAGGCTGGACAAACCGAGGACGGCGGTGAGCGGGGTTTTTAGTTCGTGGCTGATGCAGGATAAAAATTCGTCTTTTAGTCGGTTGAGGTGGATTAAATCTGCGTTTTTCGCTGCTAGTTCTTTGGCGACTAAATGTTCTTCGGTGACATCTTGTCCCATTACTAAAATTAGCTTGTCTGAGAGTGGCTGTTTGACAAATTGCCAGATCCGTTCTTGACCTTTTTGTACGGGGCAGTCGCAAATGTAGGTGTCTGGTTTGCCGGCGGTGGGGCACCAAGCTGGAGCGGTTAAGGTTGAGGGGGAGGCAGCAGCGTACAAGGGCAGCGGGCAACTGGTGGCTGCGGTTGAATCACGCGCGGCGAAGCTATCCCGCAGGGAATCGTCGGATCTACTTGCTCCTACTAGGCTCCTGCAGTCTTTGGTGATGGCCTCTAACTGCACGCTATTGTATTCGCTTGTTAAATGGCTTGGTTTGCGGGGCGAGTGTTTACCCAAATTTGCTGCTGGTTCTGGAACTGGTTCTGGGCCTGCTCCCAGCAAAATCCGCCACGCTGCGTTTTGGCTGACTATTTGTGCGGTAGGGGTTTGCAATCTCAGGGGCAGGGGCAGTTTTTCCAACAGTTCAACTAGGGAGTTCAGGTTTTCCGAAGGTTTCAATCCTGCTTCTAGAAAGCGCACTTGAGCGTCTAGGGCTGTGGCGATGGCTTCGGAAGCCGGGCTTAATTCGATTTCTTTGACGGCTGTTGCCTGCTCTGTGAGGCTGCAGAGCGAGCTGCTGTTGAGTGCGGCGAATTGCAGCAGGCTCAGGCTGTCTAGCATTCCTAAAAATTGACCGCTGGCATCTGTGACGGCGATCGGGTTGTTTGATGAAATGCCGGCGGTTTGGCGGTTTGACCTGGCTGGGGTGTTCAGTTCCTCTGTTTGCAGGTACTCCCAGAATTCGCTGACGCTCATAGCGGCGGGTAATGCCCTGACTGGTTCGATCGCGATCGGGCTTTCTGACAAAGGTTGCAGCCCGTCTTTTGTGCGATCTGCTCCCCAAGCCCAAAGGCTGCGGAGGTACACTAATCCCAGCGGCTGTAACTGTTCGTTGACTACTGCGACTCGATCGCAGTTGCAGGATCTGAAAATTGACTGCAGCGATGCTAGCGCAGCCGTTTGGAGGCACAGCGGCACTGGCTCTATAAAATTTTTGAGACTGGGGGTGGTGACTGGCATAACAAACCTGAGAGTCTGCTCGCGAGAGCAGTAATATTTTTGATGCTCAATGTAGCTGCGAATTTCTGTATCTTATTTGTTTTATATCAGTTCGCTATCAGGCTCGGTATCCGCACCGAGACCGGGGAGTTCGATGCCTACGCCTGATTTGAGGCGACTAGCAATTATTTTAAGGCTTAAGCTTAATTGCAGAAATCACGCTCCGGGTGCTTGACACAAACAGCAAGGAGTACAGTTTGATTCTTCCTGTGCTAGAAGCGCATCACTTATTTTGCGGTTAAGATTGGTTAAAATAAATGTTGAGATGATTGTTAAAATGTTAAGTTTTTTGTAAAGGAGATATCAACTCTGAGCGACCCAGCACTTTCAGGCAACTTAGGTGGTGCACCTACAGCTTTGCTTCCTCAACTGTCTATCGGTATTTTTGTCCGCTCTGAGGAAATCGCAGCCTCTGCGATCGAGCTTTTGAGAGGCGAACGCTATGCTTTAACGCACATTAAGTCGGCAGTGGAGCTTTTGGGGTTCCTTAAGCACAATTATCACCTTGATTGTTTGGTTTTGGAGGTGGATGGGGATCTGCGATCGCTTCTGGGCAAGCTGCAAGAACGATCGATCTTTTTGCCTGCTGTGATTTTTTCGGCTCACGCGCACGTAGATGGAAGACCCGAAGCACCCTATTCAGATGGTTTTGAGGCCGCAGCCAGTACCGCCAACAAGAGTCAAGACGAAAGCTGTGCTTTTTTTTATCACCCTGCTGAGGTGCAACTGGCAATCGAGCGAGCGAGCGAAATAGCTGCCGGTATCGATCGGGCGATCGCACAATTTCTGAAACTTTCAACTCCGGTTCCTGTCAATTACCAATCCGTAACGGTCGATGCGACAGCCCAATTGACTGCTCAAAGTTTACTCAGCCGACAGCAGCGGCGGCTGGCGGAAAAATTACGGGAGCGATTAGGATACTTAGGTGTGTATTATAAAAGAAATTCCCAGATTTTTTTGAGAAATCTGTCTGGCCCAGAGAAGCAAAAGTTTTTGGAGCAACTCAAGTCAAGTTATCGCGACATCGTTTTGAATTATTTTTCTCAAGATGCTGCAGTCAACAATCAAATAGATGAATTTGTGAATTTGGCTTTTTTTGCTGACGTTCCCGTGACTCAAATTGTAGAAATTCACATGGAATTGATGGACGAGTTTGCTAAACAGCTAAAATTAGAAGGGCGCAGCGAGGAAATATTGCTTGATTACCGTTTGACCCTGATTGACGCGATCGCTCATATGTGCGAGATGTATCGGCGATCGATTCCGAAAGAGACCTCTCAAGGTAGAATGTAGAAGGGATTCGGCATAATTTTAAGAAATAAAAGGTAGAAGGTAGAATCTAACAAAAAAGAAAGGAGCCGACAAACGGCCGCGCGAGCGCGAGGCGGAAATTATTATAAAATAACAAAGAACAGCGGATTTAAGACAAATAACAACTACAACTAACATCTGACAACTAATACTCAACATTTAAAAAAGTTCATGAGTCCTCTGAAGAAAACCTACGTTCTGAAGCTATACGTTGCGGGGAATACTCCCAACTCTGTGCGAGCTTTGAAAACCCTAAAGGACATCCTAGAACAAGAATTTCAAGGTGTCTACGCGCTGAAAGTCATAGATGTTCTCAAAAACCCTCAGCTAGCAGAAGAGGACAAAATATTGGCAACCCCGACGCTGGCAAAAATTCTGCCGCCGCCGGTGCGAAAAATTATTGGCGATTTGTCCGATCGTGAGAAAGTTCTGATAGGATTAGATTTGCTCTATGAAGAACTTCGCGAAGAAGACCTGAATTCATAAGATAATCAGGTAAGAGTCACTCGATTTTAGATTTGAGACTTCGGTTGGGCGTGAAACGTTCGGCTCGCGCGAGCGTCGAAGCGTCGAGTCGCGCGAGCGTCGAACGATTTTAGATTTTAGATTTACTCAACAGATGAATCTGGGAGGTTGAACAAAAGTCTAAAATTTTTATCTTTCCACGACAGGAGTACGTGGCACGGTATCGGTTTTTGGGCGGGGTCATTAGTCAGCATTCAGCAGTCATTAGTTATTGAGCAAGAGCCAAAACTAAAAGCTGGGTACAAAGACTCATGATCGGCGGTTAATGAGTGACAACTAAAGAATACTGAGAGTTGACAAAAATCGACATGAATGAAATTAGTCAAACGGTTAAACGAGAAGGATTGGTAACGGCAGGAGTTGAAAAAATTCGCACGATGATTGAGGGTTTCGATGACATCAGTCACGGCGGAATGCCCATCGGCAGAACCACCCTAGTCAGTGGCACATCAGGAACGGGAAAAACTTTATTTGCCGTACAATTTCTCTATAATGGTATTACCCATTTTGACGAAGCTGGAGTTTTCGTAACTTTTGAAGAATCTCCGACAGATATTATTAAAAATGCTTGCAGTTTCGGTTGGGATCTGGCACAGTTAATCGAGGAAGGCAAGCTATTTATTTTGGACGCTTCCCCCGATCCAGAAGGTCAAGATATCGTAGGAAATTTTGATTTATCAGCCTTAATCGAGCGAATTCAGTACGCCATTCGCAAGTACAAAGCCAAGCGGGTTTCAATAGATTCTGTTACCGCCGTATTTCAGCAGTACGATGCTGCATCGGTGGTGCGCCGAGAAATTTTTCGCTTAGTTGCGCGCCTCAAACAAGTCGGAGCAACTACAGTTATGACGACGGAACGGGTGGAAGAATACGGCCCGGTGGCTCGGTTTGGAGTGGAAGAGTTTGTGTCGGATAATGTGGTGATTGTTCGTAACGTATTGGAAGGAGAACGCCGCCGCCGTACCATCGAAATTTTGAAGTTGCGCGGTACAACTCATATGAAGGGCGAATATCCTTTTACTATGACTAATGACGGAATTAATATTTTCCCATTAGGGGCGATGAGATTAACTCAAAAGTCTTCCAACGTGCGGGTTTCTTCGGGCGATAAAACTCTCGACGAGATGTGCGGTGGCGGCTTCTTCAAAGACTCGATTATTTTGGCTACGGGTGCAACGGGAACCGGCAAAACGCTGTTGGTAAGCAAGTTCTTGCAGAATGCTTGTATGAACGGCAATCGGGCGCTGCTTTTTGCCTATGAAGAGTCGCGGGCTCAGTTGTTCCGCAATGCTTATTCTTGGGGCATTGATTTTGAGGAAATGGAACAGAAAGGAATGCTGAAGCTGCTGTGTACTTACCCGGAATCTGCCGGTTTGGAAGACCACTTGCAGACTATTAAATCAGAAATTGCGGAGTTCAAACCTTCTAGAATTGCTATAGACTCGCTGTCGGCCTTAGCTAGGGGTGTCAGCAATAATGCTTTCAGGCAATTTGTGATCGGAGTGACAGGTTTTGCGAAGCAGGAAGAAATAACTGGCTTTTTTACGAATACAAGCGACCAGTTTATGGGTTCTAATTCGATTACGGACTCCCATATTTCTACGATTACTGACACGATTATTATGCTGCAGTATGTAGAGATTCGAGGAGAAATGTCGCGGGCAATTAATGTGTTTAAGATGCGCGGTTCCTGGCACGATAAAGGAATTCGGGAATACACAATTACTGAAAGAGGCCCACAAATTAAAGATTCGTTCCGTGGTTACGAACGGATTATCAGCGGTTCTCCGACTCGGATTACGATTAATGAGAAGAGTGAGCTATCGCGGATTCTCCAGGGTGTGCAAGGTCAAGATGACGAGGATATTTGAGAGTTAGCAGTAATTCATCGTTGTTAAAAGTAAGTTGGGTTGAGTGAGGAAACCCAACTTTTTTAATTTGAGGAGTTTGTGAACATTTATAGCAACCGCGACCATGTTTGGGAGGTTCTTAATTGCTGAAATAAGAGCTTTGATTGCCTATCGGGCCCAATACCTATAGTTTTTACACAGCCACAATACCTTGGGCCAAATCCAATACCCTGGCGATCGCAAATTCTTTGAATTGTGCTTGGAAGGCCAATACTTGCTGTACGCTCAACCTCAGCTCGATTGGCAAACAGGTAGCCTTGCTGGTGTTAAAGTTATAGTAGGAGGGTATTCTCCTGAACTAGCTTGGGTTCATGGCCATCGATTTATTCCCATCGCCGAAAAAACTGGATTGATTTTGGCATGGAGCAAATGGATTTTAGAGCCAGCTTGCTGGCAATATCAGCAGTGGCTAGCAGCAGGAGTAATTCTGCCTAATATCGCGGTGAATCTGTCGGCACGTCAACTCAGCCAACCGACTTTAATCGCTAAGAGCGATCGCATCCTTGATCGCACCGAAATGAAACCGAAATATCTCTAGCTATAGATTACGGGAACAGCAATAATGCTTAATGTTGATATTGCCTACAATCTTTTGATCCAATGATCGGAGCATGGTATTGAGATTTATGTCGATGATTTTGCGGCTGGGTATGCTGCTTTTAACAACCTGAAAAATTTTCTGGTGAAGTCGCTCAAAATTGATCGCTTATTTGTGCGCGATTTAGCCAGCGATCCGATCTCTCGCGGAATTGCCAAAGCCATAGTTGCAATTCCAGATGGCTTAAATCTGAGCATAATTGTCGAAGGAATGGAAACCCCAGCGAAAAGCGAATAGTTACAAGCGAGCGGCTAGGAAATCGGGCAGCGTTATATGTTTAGCCAGCCTGCCATTGCTGAGGTTGCCATTCAATTAATCCCACATCCTGAATTGTTGTCTACCACTATGTGGGATCAGCAATCCTCCCTCATGAAAGCGCGCAAAAGTCTTATAATCAATTTAATGCTCGTGTCGCTCAAATGACTAAAAAATTTTTCTTACGGAATAATATAAAAGTGTTTGGACAAGGCACCCAGACGATGATGTTTGCTCATGGATTTGGGTGCGATCAAAATATGTGGCGTTTCGTAACACCGGCCTTCGAGAAGGACTACAAAATCATCCTATTTGATTATGTAGGTTCGGGAAAGTCTGATATTAGTGCCTACAGTCCTGAACGGTACAGCGACCTCAATGGCTATGTTCAGGATGTCATCGATATCTGTGAAGAATTGGCCTTGACGGATGTGATTTTTGTCGGTCATTCTGTCAGCAGTATGATCGGCATTCTGTCCTCAATTAAAGCTCCTAATTACTTTAATCGCCTGATTTTCGTAGGGCCTTCACCCTGCTACATCAATGATTTACCAAATTATTACGGAGGGTTTGAGCGCAAAGATATTGAGGATCTCCTCGATATCATGGAGAAAAATTACATTGGTTGGGCAAGCTTTCTGGCGCCAATGGTGATGCAGAATGAGGATCGTCCTGAGTTAAGTGAGGAACTTGAGACAAGTTTTTGCTCTACCGATCCGGTGATTGCAAGTCGCTTTGCCGAGGTAACTTTTTACTCTGACAATCGCAGTGATTTACCCAAGGTATCAGTACCTTCACTGATATTGCAATGCGCTGATGACGTGATTGCTCCCACCGAGGTAGGGCATTACGTCCACAGCCACCTACCTAAAAGTACGCTACGGCTGATGAAAGCTACGGGACATTGCCCGCACCTGAGTCATCCACAAGAGACGATCGAGATGATTAAGGAGTATTTGAGTGTACCTCATACTACCTGATTTCTATGGCAAACATGACCGACCAGATAGACGAGCTACTGAACACGTCACCCTGTGGATTCCTCTCGTTTGCTGACGATGGTAAGATCATAATGGTCAACGCCACATTACTGCAATTACTCGGATACGAAACCGATGAACTGCGGGGACAGAAAATGGAATTCATTCTGCCAATGGCCAGCCGGATTTTCTATCAAACCCATTTCTTCCCCCTGTTGAAGCTCCACGGTAAAGTAGAGGAAATTTACTTCTCATTAAGGTCGAAGGAGGGTAGTGATATACCGATGCTGATCAACGCTGTGCGTCGGGAGAAAGGAGGAAGCTTCGTCAACAATTGCATCTTGATCTGTATCCGCCAGCGTATCCTATACGAAGGTGAAATTATTAAAGCAAAAAAAGCAGCAGAGGCAGCTATTCTCGCCCAAAAGCAAGCGGAAATCGCCCTGCGAAAACAGTATGACAAGGCGATATTACTTCAAGAAATTACTCAACACATCCGTCAATCTCTTGATTTGTCTACAATTTTTGAGATTGCTTCGCAGGAGATTCGCTTGTTTCTTGATGCCGAGCGCGTCGGCATATTTAAGTTCGATCCTGACAGTAATTTTGGATATGGTGAGTTGGTTTCAGAATCCGTAGGCGAAGGATGTAAATTGGTAAGCAGAAATCAATTTAACGACTCGTGTGGTGGTGAACAATATCCTGATTCATATCAAGAAGGGAGAATGCAGGTAGTTGAAAATATCAATAAGATTGACCTTCAACACTGTTACCGCGCTCTTTGGAAACAATTTCCGGTTCGGGCTAATTTAGTTGCGCCGTTGCTCAATGGACAAGATTTGTGGGGGTTGTTATGTATTCATCAATGTTCTGCTCCTCGGCAATGGGAAGAATTTGAAGTTGACCTTGTTAAACAGATTGCTAGTCAGTTAGCGATCGCCATTAAACAAGCGGATATTTTTCAGAAGTTGCAGAAGGAATTGGTAGAAAGGCAGCAGGCCCAAGCGCGGATGAGAGAAATTAATCAACAACTGGCAATCTCTAACGAAGAACTAGCCCGCGCTACTCATCTCTTAGAACAAGTGGTAAATATTGATGGGTTGACTCAAATTGCTAATCGTCGCTGTTTTAATGACCGCTTAGAGCATGAATGGCAGCGGCTATACCGGGAACAAAAACCTATTTCTCTTTTGTTGTTTGATGTGGATTATTTCAAACGCTATAATGATTGCTACGGTCATCAAATGGGGGATAGTTGTCTCTTCAAACTTGCTCAAACGGTGCAAGAGGTGGTGTACCGTCCGGCGGATTTAGTGGCGCGTTACGGGGGAGAAGAATTTGCCATCATTTTGCCTAATACAGATCTTGATGGAGCGAGTTCGGTGGCCCAACGGATTCACGCTGCTATTCAAGCTTTACATATTCCTCACAAAACCTCTGATGTGAGCGATGTAGTTACTATTAGTATGGGTATCGCTAACTTGATTCCGATTTCGGAACTATCATCGGCTGACTTGATTGCGATCGCCGATCGTTCACTCTACCGTGCCAAGCAACAGGGGCGCAATCAGTCCGCGACCTGCGAGTACAGTGGCGATTCAATTTTTGACACTGACGGTTAAATCACAATAATTGAGGCCGAGGACAAAAATTTGTCCCCGGTCTCTCAAAATCAGTCATTCTATAAATTTACATGAGCACGGAGGGATTGGAAAAGTCCGCTCCGACCGTCGCAGAATTTCCAGAGCCGGCCGACTTGCTCAACCAGTTAAAAGCGCGGCGCAAAAAGTCCGGGGCAAACTTGGCAGATATGGAGGTGGTTTTGGAGATACTAGGAACCGACAGGAGCGAAATTTGAGCGGAAAATAGGACTATCGGCAATACAATTAACCTTAAACCCTTACTCCGCAAAAGACATACAAAATGAGCACGGAGGGATTTGAACCCCCGACCCTCAGGACCGGAACCTGATGCTCTATCCACTGAGCTACGTGCCCTCGACTGTTTAGAGTATAACACGTCTTGCGGAAAATGGCGAGTGCCGATCGCAAATTTCCTAGCCAGCCTCCAAATCGCTTGGCCTACCGGGGTTGAACTCGGCCCCGCGATCGCGTTTATTAGGTAGTTCTTGAAGCCAGGGACTAAAAATTCTACCTAAATTATCAAAATAATACGACAATGGGGTAAAATAACAGCCTTTAATATAGCAAAAATTAGGTTCACATGCGATCGGGGTCGAGCATCTACCACAGCTAAAATAGCCCGCATCAATTCCCCCCAGCTAAGCGGCAGTAAATAAATGGTGCGGCAGTTAAGACAGGTTGTGCAAATACGGTTCTAGGCTAAGTTCACCAAACCTCTGAATCTTATGGTTTCTAAAATTTTAGACAAATTACCGCTGCGAACTGTTCTCATAGTTCCATTTATACTGCAAATCCAGGGAGCCGTGGGACTCGTAGGATATCTGTCTTTTAGAAACGGACAAAAAGCAGTTAATAACCTTGCCAGTCAGTTAATGACCGAGGTGAGTTTGCGTGTCGAGCAAAACCTGCAAATTTACCTGACAACTCCCCATCAAATCAATCAAACCAAGCTGGATGCTGTCAAGATCGGCTTGTTAAAGATGGAAAACTTATCAGCTTGGGAGAAATATCTTTGGCGGCAAGTACAATTATATCCCTATATCAATTTTACCTCGGTTGGCAACAATAAGGGAAATTATAGAGGCGGTCAACAACTTTCTAACGGCTCCCGAATGATTAATGTGATAGACCCCTCTACTGGGTTAAATTTTAATTCTTACAATACGAACGATCTCGGCGATCGCACTACAGTTACCACCCTTGCCAAAAACTATGATCATCGGCAACATCCTGCGTACCAAAAAGCCGTAAAAGTCGGCAAACCTACTTGGAGTTCGGTTTTTGTTTCATTACTAGAACCGACATTACTTATCAGCGCTATCCAAGCCGTATACAGCGACAAAAATCAGCTAGAAGGAGTCTTATTTACTGCCTTGCGTCTCGACCATCTTGGGAGATTTCTCAATAGTCTCAAAGTTGGAAAATCCGGTCAAACATTTATTATCGATCGCCAGGGTACTTTGTTAGCAACTTCCACAACAGAAAAACAGTTTCGCACTAAAGGTAATGAAAGACAATTGTTTAAAGTGGAAGAAAGCAGCAACCCTTTTACTCAAGCGACAGCTAAATATTTGACTGCAAAGTTTAAAAAATTAGATCAAATTAAAAAATCCGAGTTATTGAGCTTTGAAATAGATGACAAGCGACAATTTTTAAAAGTCCTGCCCTTCCAAGACGGCAAAGGTTTAGACTGGCTGATTGTCGTAGTTGTTCCCGAAGCAGATTTCAACAAAGAAATCGATGCCAATACCCGCACAGCGGTTTTGCTTTGTTTCGCAGCTTTAGGAGTAGCTGTGGCGATCGGCATTCTGACTTCTCAGTGGGTGACAAATCCTATTTTGAGCTTAAATACAGCAGCCAAAAATATTGCTAAAGGTGAATGGGAGAAAACAGTACAAAGCGAACGTTCTGACGAATTGGGGGAATTAGCCAAGTCATTTAACAGCATGGCTCAACAACTGCAACAATCTTTTGAAACTTTAGAACAGCGAGTGCAAGAGCGGACGGCTGAATTGGCTATAGCTAAAGACAAAGCGGAAGTAGCGAATCAAGCTAAAAGCACTTTTCTTGCTAACATGAGCCACGAATTGCGATCGCCTCTCAATGCAATTCTCGGCTTTTCCCAACTGATGACTCGCAGCCAAACTCTATCCCCCGAACATCAAGAAAATATTAGCATAATTAGGAGCAGCGGAGAACACCTCCTTACCCTGATTAATAACGTGCTGGATTTATCTAAAATTGAATCGGGGCGCACCACCCTCAATCCCCATAAAATCGACCTCTATCGCCTGCTCAATGACTTGGAAGATATGTTTCAACTCAAAGCAGATGACAAGCACTTGCAGTTGGTTTTTGACCGCAGTCCCGATGTGCCACAATACATAGAAACTGACGAGTTAAAGTTGCGACAAATCTTAATTAATCTGCTCAATAACTCTCTTAACTTTACCCATGAGGGCGGTGTAGCGGTCAGAGTTAGCAAGCAGTCATTAGGCAGAAATCAGCAGGCACAAGGGAGAAATTTTGAGCAGTCGGAACTATCAATAAATACAAAAACATCAGCAAGTAATGGTGTTAAAATATCTCAAGTCAGTCAGTCGAACCACCAGATTATTGCCACGCCAAATGACGATTCATCTTCTACCTCTTCTTTCTTCCTTCATTTTGAAGTCGAAGATACGGGTTCCGGTATTGCTACCAATGAATTAGACGATCTTTTTGAACCTTTCGTGCAAACCAAGACAGGCAAAGATTCGCAAGAAGGTACCGGCTTGGGATTGCCAATCAGTCGCAAATTTGTAGAATTAATGGGGGGCGAAATGAGCGTCTGTTCTGCTGTTAGCAAGGGAACTAATTTTAAATTTGACATTCAAGTTATTGCGGTCGATGCGGCTGATATGGAAAGCCCAAAACCGAGCCGGAATGTTATTGCCTTGGTTCCCAACCAACACACCTATCGAATTTTGATAGTAGACGATAAACCGCTCAACCGCCAACTGTTAATTAAAATCCTCTCTCCTCTGGGTTTTGAACTAAAAGAAGCTACTAACGGTCAAGAAGCTATTGAAATTTGGGATAGTTGGGAACCGCATCTAATTTGGATGGACATGAGAATGCCTGTGATGGACGGCTACGAAGCTACGCAACACATTAAAGGTACTATTAAAGGTCAAGCTACTGCGATTATTGCGCTGACAGCGAGCGTTTTGGAGGAAGAACGGGCAGTTATTTTATCGGCTGGCTGCGATGCTTTTATGAGGAAGCCTTTCCGGGAAGCCGATATTTTTGATGCTATGCACAAACAGATCGGAGTGCGCTATATTTATGAAGATGCGGGTCAAACTAATTTCTCGGCAATCAAAGAGGGCGATGGCGCAATGACTGCGACTGATTTCGTGAAATTGCCTGATTCACTGGTAGCTGATTTAAAGCTAGCGATACTGAATGCAGATATGGATTTAATTGATACCTTGATAGAGCAAATTAGATTAAAGGATGCAGTAACTGCAGGTGCGATCGCAAATTGTATAGAAAATTTTGAGTACGACAAAGTTTTAAAGTTAATATCTCAAGCAATATCACATGAATAACGACATTCCTAGCACCGAGCGCGGTAATATTTTAGTAGTTGACGACACCCCAGCTAATTTGCGGCTGCTAGCCGGAATTTTGAACAGCAAGGGCTATAAAGTCCGCCCCGTACCTAGTGGCGAGTTAGCGCTTTCGGCGGCAAAAGGTATGCCTCCCGATTTGATTTTGCTGGATATTATGATGCCCGAAATGAATGGGTATGAAGTTTGCGAAAAAATCAAAGCTGATCGACGGACTTGCGACATTCCGGTAATTTTTATTAGCGCGATTAATGACGTACTTGATAAAGTCAAAGCCTTTGCAGTGGGCGGGGTAGATTATATTACCAAGCCCTTTCAGGTGGAAGAGGTTCTAGTGAGGGTAGAAACCCATTTAGCAATGTGCCAGTTGCGAAAAAAACTCCAACAGAAAAACAATGAACTTACAGTTACTTTAGACCAACTGCAAGCTACTCAGAATCAATTAGTGCAATCAGAAAAAATGGCGGCATTAGGGCAACTGATTGCGGGCATTGCTCACGAAATTAATACGCCCTTGGGGGCAATTCGGTCGTCGATTGGAAATATTACCAGCTTTTTGGATAACAATCTCGAAAGTTTCCCAGTTTTTTTTAAAGAACTGTCAGCAGAACGCCAGCAGGATTTCTTGCGTTTGATGTACAGTTCTAGCAAACAAAATTACTCTTTATCTACTCGAGAAAAACGGGTATTGAAAAAAGGCGTGAAGCAGCAACTAGAGTCGGAAGGCATTGACAATTCTGACAGCCTTGCTAGCATTTTAGTCAATATCGGATTGCAGGAAAATCTGCAAGAATTCTTGCCGTTGCTCAAAGCTCCTGACAGCGAAAATATTATAAAAATAGCCTACGACTTTGCTAGCATTCACAGAAGCGCCCGAACCATTGCTACCGCTACTGAACGCGCTGCAAAAGTCGTCTTTGCCCTGAAAAATTATGCGCGTTATGATGTAAATGGGGAAAAAATACAAGTAAATATTACGGAGGGAATTGAAACTGTATTAACTCTTTATCAAAACCAAATCAAGCAGGGTGTGGAAGTGATCAGAAACTATCAAGATAAATTGCCTGTGGTACTGTGTTATCCCGACGAACTCAATCAAGTTTGGACAAATTTAATTCACAATGCCTTACAAGCGATGGACAATCAAGGGACTTTAACAATTGACGCGGTACAACAAGATACCAGCCTCTTGGTAAAAATTATTGACAGCGGTAAGGGTATTCAACCAGAGATTATTCCGAAAATTTTTGAGCCTTTTTTTACTACCAAACCTGCAGGAGAAGGCAGCGGGTTGGGACTGGATATTGTCAAAAAAATAATTGAAAAACATCAGGGTAAAATTGATGTGGAGTCGAGGCCCGGTAAAACAGCATTTACCGTGTCTTTGCCGATTAATTTAACTGAGTAGGTACAGGGTCGGAGACTGAAGTCTGGGGCGAAAATTTGCAGTCTACCCGCGCAGAATGTAGAATTTGGAAAACTGTGTGCTGCCCATGAGGGTGCACCCTGCCACACTAAAGAAGGAAACTAGCGATGTCTAAATCAGCAATTTTGTGTGTGGACGATGAAGTAGGAGTCTTGGAAAGTCTGGAAATAGAACTGCAACAGGCATTTAACGGTAAATATCTTTGCGAATTTGCTGAAAGTGCTGCCGAAGCCCTGGAAATTATTGAAGAGCTATGTGAAGCTGAGGTTAACATTTTAGTAATTGTCTCTGATTGGTTGATGCCCGGAATGAAAGGAGATGAGTTGCTGATTAAAATTCATCAAAAATATCCGCAAATTGTGACAGTGATGCTGACAGGACAAGCAGACAAAGAAGCAATCGAACGCACAAAAACTCAAGCAAATCTTCATGCTTTCATAGAAAAGCCTTGGCGAAATCAAGAATTAATTGAAGCGATTAAGTCTGGTCTAGCAAATTTATGAAAAAACCAGTCATTATTTGTGTCGATGATGAGCAGACTATACTCGATAGTCTGGAAATAGACCTCCTAAAAGCCTTTGAAGATAAATATTTAATTGAAACGGCCCAAAGTGGCGAAGAAGCTTTAGAGTTGCTGTCAGAACTTTTAGCAGAACAGTATGAAGTTCCTTTGGTTATTTCGGATCATATTATGCCTAGTATGAAAGGAGACGAACTATTAAGGAGCGTTCATGCTATCTCGCCGAACTGTCTCAAGATTATGCTGACGGGGCAGGCAGATTTGGATGCGGTAGCCAATGCTATTAACTATGCTAAATTGTACCGATATATACCTAAACCTTGGCAATGTGATGACTTAAAATTAACTGTCACTGAGGCAATATATAGATATTTTCAAGATAAACAATTAGCGGAAAAACAAAAAGAACTTCAGGAAATGAATCAGGAGTTGGTAAAATTAAACCGCAAGCAGGCGATGCTGATTGCCAAACTCCATGAAAACGAAAGTCGCTTGACGCAATATCTAGAAGCTATGCCATTGGGCGTGTGTGTGCTTGATGCAAACGGGCAATCTTTCTACGCTAACCAGAAAGCGCGGGATGTATTTGGCAAAGGCACTGTGCCGCATATTAATTCCGAGCAAAAAGCAGCACTTTATCAATTCTATAAAGCCGGGACTAATCAAAGATGCCCCGTTGAAGAATTGCCAATTATGCGGGCGCTTAGGGGCGAAAATGTGCGGACTGAGGGTGTAGAAATTCGTACAGCTAATAAGATTATTCCTGTAGAGAGTTGGGCAACTCCAATTTATGATTCTACAGGAGACATTTCCTATGCGATTATTGCTTTTAGTGACATAAGTGAACGCAAGGAATCTGAAGCGGCGCTAATTCAAGCTGAAGAGAAGTATCGCGGGATATTTGAAAATGCTCTAGAAGGTATTTTTCAGACGACGCCGGACGGACATTTTATCAGTGCAAATCCTGCTCTGGCAGAAATTTACGGCTACGATTCTGCGTCAGAATTGATAGAAAGTATTAATGATATTCAGCAGCAATTGTACGTGGAACCGAACCGCCGTCAAGAGTTTCTGGCGCTGATGAAACAGCACGGTACTCTGTGTGAGTTTGAGTCTCAGGTTTACTGTCGAGATGGCAGCATTATCTGGATTTCTGAGTATGCGCGCACAGTTTATGATGCTAACGGTGAAGTGCTTTACTATCAGGGGTTTGCTAAGGATATTAGTTTGCAAAGACAGGTGGAAGTAGAACGAATTAGGTTTACTAATGATTTAGAAAAAGCTTTGGCAGCAGAAGAAAAGTTAAATGAGGCACTGTCAGAGAACGAAAGCCGATTGACTCAATTCCTGGAAGCGATGCCAGTGGGAATATTTGTTGTCGATGGTAAGGGTAAACCTTTTTACATGAATTCTTGGGGCGAAAGGATACTAGCCCAAGGTTTAATTTTTGATGGGGGTACTGAGCAATTTCCTGAAGCTTATCATTTTTACGACGCTGGAACTAATCAATTGTATCCGAGGGATAGCCAACCGATTGTTCGGGCGTTGCGGGGAGAATTTGTGCGTATGGACGATCTAGAAATTCATGGATCTGATCGGATTGTGCCGATCGAGGTTTGGGCGACTCCAATCTACGACGAACGGAAAAACATAGTTTACGCCATCGCGGCTTTTCAAGACATCACGGAACGTCTAAAGGTAGAAACCGAGCGCCGCCAATTCACAGACGAGTTGCAAAAAGCTTTAGCAGCAGAAGAAAAATTAACAGATGCTTACGGGCGGTTTGTACCGCACCAATTTCTCCACTTTCTGGGATATGAAAGTATTCTGGAAGTCAAATTAGGCGATCAGGTGCAGAAAGAAATGTCGGTGCTGTTTTCAGATATCCGCGATTTCACTTCTCTTTCGGAAAGGATGAATCCCGCAGAAAATTTTCAATTTATTAATGCTTATTTGTCGCGGATGGAACCGGCAATTACTGACAATTTTGGTTTTATTGATAAATACATTGGCGATGCGATTATGGCGCTGTTTGATGGCAGTGCGGACGATGCTGTGAAAGCTGGAATTGCAATGCTAGAACAGCTTAACGAGTATAATATTAGTCGCAATCGACCCGATCGCCCGCTGCAAATTGGCATAGGAATCAATACGGGTTCTTTGATGTTAGGCACGGTTGGCGGCCAAAGTCGGATGGACAGCACGGTGATTAGCGATGCGGTAAACTTAGCCTCCCGCGTGGAAAGTTTGACGAAAGAGTATGGAGTTTCGATGTTAATTACTCACAATACTTTTATACACTTGAACGATATTTATGATTTGAGGTTGATCGATCGCGTAGCAGTTAAAGGCAAATCGCGAATGGTAACACTTTATGAAGTATTTGCAGCCGATCCGCCAGAGTTACGACAGAAAAAGTTAGAGACAAAGACAATTTTTGAGCAAGCTTTGGTACTCTACAATAGTGATAGGTGTGGCGAAGCTATAAGATTGTTTTTGGCCTGCTTGGAAATCAACCCTAATGATAAGGTAGCTCAACTTTATATGCAGCGGTGTCTGAAAGGAGCGATCGCTCCTGCATAATCAGGACTTACGCACAGCCTCAATATATAGTGTTTTGTAGGGGCTCTCCCCACGCCCGGTTGCCCCCATAGCTGGGATGATTGCGTAAGTCCTAATAATACCATTTTAGAGTTGAGATTTAACAATTGGGAATGACTTATGCCATAAGGGTGGGGATTTTGCCGACAATTGTATTGTTTTTGGAAACTGGAATAATCATGGTTTAGACAGGCAGGGAAACGCAAACTATGGTTTCTTGCTGCGGCAAACTTTCTATTTTAAATTCTCCTCCGTGCAATTCTACAAGGCGTTGAACGATGGCCAGGCCCAATCCCAAACCTGCTTGTTGGTAAAGTTTGCGATCGAACTGCCTGTATGCTTCTAGCTGTGCAATCTGATCGGTAGTCATGCCGCGGCCTTGGTCTTTGACAGACAGAATAAAAGTCTGATTTTCGACGAAAGTGCTTAATAAAACAGGCGTTCCTTCTAAAGAAAATTTGAAGGCATTGTCCAAGAGTTCTTCAACAATTTTTGCAAGTCTGACAGAATCCATAGCTACCGACGCATCTTGCAAGTTTAATTGTAAATCGTCGGTTCTATCCGCGTGTTTTGCTTGCTGCCGCGCTTTTTGACTCAGCAAAGATTTTACACAGCTAAATTCACTGTTTCGCATCTCCTTTAGCAGTTCGGGATTTGTGGCTGCTATCTCCAGTTCTGCATACAGCAAAAAGTTCTGAATCAGTCGATACAAGCGATGACCGGAAGTTTGAATTTGACCGATCATCTCTAAGATATCTGATTCCTCTAAAACCTGATATTCTGACAGAATCAGCTCAGAAAAACCCAGAATAGCATTCAAAGGAGTCCGCAATTCGTGGGGGAGCGACATACTAATATTAGTGCGTAATTCGTCTAGCGTTTTTTGAGATTGCCTGCTAATTGTTTTTTGTTTTTCAAGTCTAATAGCAATGGCTTTTAGCAGTTCTTGCGGCGTACACGGCTTAGTAATGTAATCGTCAGCTCCCAGTTCCATGCCCATGCGAACGTCAACTTTATCGGCTTTGGCTGTGAGGAAAATAAACGGAATTGTGGCAGTCAAGGGTTCGGAGCGCAAAGCTTTGATGACGCCGTGACCGTCCACTTCCGGCATCATCATGTCGCACAAAATTAAATCCGGGATTGTTTCGATCGCCAATTTGATGCCGACTTTGCCGTTAATCGCTCCTATTCCTTCAAAATTCTCGGCTTCCAGCAACTCTAAAATATTTTCTCTAATCGCTTCTTCGTCTTCTATTACCAAAATCTTAGCCACGGTGATAGCTCCTTTTTGTTAGTAGTTTGTTAGAAAAATATTGGGTTGAGATACTTGATAAGTTTGTTTGTTAGGTGCTTAATTAATGGTTAAATTGCGGATATATATAGTTGATAATTCAGTTGTTATTGACTGGGCAAATTAAAGGCAAGGTAATAGTGAAAGTTGTGCCTTTTCCTTCTTGACTGTCGATCGCGAGTTGGCCGCCGTGAAGTTCCACAGCCCTCTTCACAATTGCTAAACCGAGACCTGTTCCCGAAATAGTGCCGACATTTGTAGCTCGGTAAAAAGTTTCTAATATCCGCTCTCGATCGGCTTGGGGAATGCCGATGCCCTGGTCTTGAACTTGGAAAACAGCTTCTTTGTTTTGACAGTTGAGGTGCAAGGAAACTGTACTGCCGACGGGGGAATATTTGATGGCATTGGAGAGGACATTTCCCAAGATTTGCTGCAGCAGTTTTTCATCCATTTGAGCATCGCAGTTGCCCCCTTCATATTGAAAGGCGAGCGGGTGTTGGTTGCTGTCGTTGAGCTGCTGCTCTTCTACCAGTTGACGGCAAAATTTTTCGAGGTTTAAGGAAACCGGTTGAAACTGCAAGGTATTGGCTTCGATTTTGCCAATTACGAGGATATCTTCTAATAACTCTGTCATGCGTTTAATTGCTAATTGAATCCGCACAAAATGAGTAGATTTTTTATCTTGGGGCCACTGAGAACTGTAGTCTTGCAGCAATCCAGCGGAAAATTGGATGGTTGTCAAAGGTGTGCGGAACTCGTGGGAAACCATTGTGACAAATTTAGCTCGCAGTTCTGAAAGTTCCTTTTCTCGTGCGAGGGCTTTGAGAATTTCCGCTTCTGCTCGTTTGCGATCGCTAATGTCACGGGCTTCCGCAATCAGCAGCAAAACTTGTCCTGTTTCATTTTTAACAGGTTTCAGTGAGAAATCAACTGTCATAATTTGGCCACTTTTGCCTAACAAGTCGATTTCGCTGCGGAAAAACTCGCCGCGACTTGCTTTGCCGATCGCGCATTGCAATTGTTCGGAAACCTGTGGCGACTGGGCCCAAATCGCCATTTCCCAAATCGGGTGGCCAACAATACCCTCCGATCGCAATCCGGCAAAATCGAGGGCTGTCTCGTTGACTTCCAGCACAATTCCTTGGGGAGTCAGCAGCTTGGTTAGCTGAAACGAAGAGTCAAAAATCGCCCGAAAGCGGCGCTCGCTTTCCCGCAGCATTTGAAATGTTTGAGATCGTTCGATCGCGTAGCGGATCGTCCGCACTAATAATTGAGCAGTAATGTGACCTTTAACAATATAGTCTTGAGCTCCCAAGCGAACTGATTCTAGGGCGATTGCCTCATCGTCCAAGCCTGTCATTACCACCATTGCGGTATCCGGGGCAACTTCTTGCAGGCGAGTTAGGGTTTCCAAACCGCAGCTGTCCGGCAAAGAAAGGTCGAGCAAAACTACATCAAAGGGTTGTTTACACAATTGTGCTATCGCCTCATGCAGGAACTCAACAGACACCAGTTCCCACTGGACGCCCACAGATACTTCTAAAAGTTCTGCAAGCAAATCAGCATCAGCAGGATTGTCTTCTACTAACAGAATCTTAATCCACATAGCTTAGACGTTTTTGACTGTAAAAATTTTACTCTACCAATCTTAGGTTAAACTTTTTTGCTTTCCCATGCCATTTTCAACTTGAAAATTATTATTTGGGAACTGTCACCACCACCAGCAACCAATCCTCAATCCATCTTACCAGTTTAGCGACTTGACTAAAATCGACAGGCTTAGTGATGTAGCACCGGGCTAACAGGGCATAAGACTTGAGAATCTCTTCATCGGCTGCTGAGGTTGTCATAATTACCACCCGAATCATTTTTAACTTGAGGGCTGAATTAATTTATAGCAATATTTACCCACCGTTTTTATTATACCAAATCAATTCAAGCAGAATTAAATCGGGATGGAAACGCGAACATACAAGCCTTCTTTATTCAATAAATTCATTGCTGATACTCTATATTCTACTATTGAATAAATAATTAAAAAATGGCTTATCGCCAGCTTTTAGAAAGTCCATTCAGCCTCGCTGAGCCAATCATTCACCAGCAAAATTTCCCTAGGTTAAAAACTTTTATAACGCTCAGAAGCAAAGCATTTGTTCGTTTAATTTAGAGGAAGTTTGACGACGGCCAGCCAGAATTCCTCAATTAAGCTGACTACTTTAGTAAATTCAACGAAGTCTACCGGTTTTGTTATGTAACAGTTGGCGTGGAGCGAGTATGACTTAAAAATATCTTCGGGAGCGGCTGAAGTGCTGAGAATCACTACAGGAATTAATTTTAACTTGGGATCAGTTTTAATTTCTTCTAGCACTTCAATACCGCTTTTTTTCGGCAGATGCAAATCGAGCAAAATCAAATCGGGACGAGGTACCCTAAGATAGGGTTCTTTTCGGCGCAAAAACTTGATTGCTTCGACTCCATCCTCCACAAAATGCAAGTTATTTAATATTTTACCCTGACTGAGGACTTCTATTGCCAAATCGGCATCGCTGGGAGAATCCTCAATCAGCAGAATCTCTATAGGTCTAACAGTGCTTCGATCGCTCATCACCGACGTATCCTTTAAAGTATAAAAACAAAATTGAACTTTGAGGCTTTAGATACTAATTATAGGAATAGTGAAGTAAAAAGTCGCTCCTTTTCCCTCTTGAGATACCACCCATATTCGACCGCCGTGGCGTTCAACAATGCGCTTGCACATCGCCAAACCTATACCAGTACCGGAATATTGGCGGCGGGAGTGCAGGCGCGCAAAAATGATAAAAATGCGATCGGCATACTGCGGATCGATGCCAATGCCGTTATCGCGGACACTGAACACCCATTCGCTCTCTTGCCTGCGGGCAGCGATATGAATCAACGGGATATCTTCGCGACAAAATTTGATGCTGTTGGCGAGCAAATTTTGGAATAATTGCACCAGTTGAAATTCATCCGCCATCACGGTTGGCATCGCGTCGCAGGTGATTACAGCTTTTGTTTCGGCGATCGCAATTTGCAAATTGCACATAGTTTGCTTAACCACAGCCTTGCAATCGGCCAGCTCAAACTCCTGACCCCTCGTTCCCAGGCGGGAATACGCCAACAAATCGTTAATTAGCTGCTGCATTCTGGTGGCGCCATCGACAATATAATGAATATACTTATCTGCGCGATCGTCCAAATTTCCTTGATAGCGGTGAGCGAGCAATTGAGTGTAACTGGTAACGGCTCGGAGCGGTTCTTGCAAATCGTGGGAAGCCACATAAGCAAATTGTTCTAATTCCTCGTTGGAACGCTTCAAATCTTCTGTAAGTTGCAGCAAATGCTGCTCTGCTTCTTTGCGGTCTGTAATGTTGTAAACCAAGGCGCAACAAGACAGCAGATTCCCCTGGGAGTCCATGACTGGACTGGTAGACATATCAGTCCAAATATTTTTGCCGTCCTTGCTTTTGAATTTAAATTCGTGTTGTTCGTTAATACCTTGCTTGCGCCGCTCGACATTATCAATAGCTTGTTGTTTTTCCTGTTCGTCCATGAAATCAAAAAGCGACCGCCCGAACATTTCTAATTCACTATAGCCGAGCATTCGCGCCATTGCGTGGTTCACGTAAGTCGTGAGGGAATTGCTGTCAATTACCCAAATACCTTCTTCTGCTAATTCAACTATTTGTCTGTACTTGAATTCACTTTCCTGCAACGCTCTTTCCGTTAGTTTGCGCTCGGTGATATCTTTCATAAAACAGTGGTGACCGTTAAATATCCCTTGTTCGTCGCAAGCTTTTACCATTGTTACTTGCTTGTAAAAAAACGAGCCATTTTTCCGCACACCTCTAGTTTCAACTTCTACTTTGCCAGAACTTACCATTTCCTGATAAGCTGAGAGCGTCATCTCAATATCGCCCGGATGTACGGTAAGCTGCCATTGCAGGCCGAGCATTTCTTCTGGTTCGTAACCGCATCTATGAGCGTAAGCTCGGTTAACATTCACGTAGCGTCCCTCAATATCTAGCCGCGAAATGCCTTCCATCGCATTTTGCATGGCTGCGGTGAGGTCGCGCAGCTCTTTTTCCGCTTGTTTGCGATCGCTAATATCCTGACCGATAGCCAAAAAACCAGTGATATTTCCTTCAGTATCGAATAAGACAGTCACGGACAATTGCACCGGAAACCGCGAACCGTCTTTGCGAATGTAAGTCCATTCATTTTCCTCAGCTATTCCCCGGCGTGGCAAAGCAAAAAAAACTTCTATTCCCGGCTCTATTTTTACTCCCAATTCTTGAGAAAGAATTTCAGCTCTTTTACCGATCTCCACAGGATCGTGAATTATTGCTAGCGTGACTTTCCCCACCACTTCTTCGGGGGAATAGCCTAAAAGTCGCTGTGCTGCCCGATTAAATATTTTAATTGTACCGTCGGGATCTGTAGAAATAATTGTGTAGTGAGCGCTGTTAAGAATTGCATTTTGCAGTTGCGTCAATTCCAACAAAGTTATCGCAATTCTTTGTCGGTAGGCTATTTCTTGTGGCAATGAGTGGTGAGAAGTTTCGATTTGAGCAATGCGCTCAGCAACTCGATGTTCCAGAGTTTCATGGAGCAGTCGATTTTCCTCTTCTACCTGCTTGCGTTCTGTAATATCAGTAATAGTACCAACATAACTTTTAACCTCCCCATTTTCTCCGATTATACCGACAGCTTGACCGAATACCCAACTGATTTTAGCGTGATTAATGCCTTGAAAGCGGTACTCACATTTAAACGGCAATTTCTCCTGCGCGGCGCTATACCATTCAGCAAAAACCCGCTGGCGGTCCTCTGGATGAATGGCTTCCAACCACCCTTTGCCCAAAGCTTTATCGCAGGCTGTCCCGGAAATTTGAGACCAGCGCTCGTTGACATACAAGCAGTCTCCTAAAGCGTCTGCATAAAATATTCCCACCGGTAAATCTTCAGTTAAAGTTTGATAGCGAGCTTCTGTTTTTCGGCGTTCAATGATTTCTGTTTGCAGTATTCGAGCGAGCATCGCTAATTGAGTTGGAGTGACGAGATTTAATGCTTGGGGAATTAAAGGAATTAATGAAAAAGCTGTGTAAGCAGAAATCGCGGCGGTAATAATTTTTAGACAGCCAGAAACCCAATAAACAGGATGCCAAAGCGTCCAAACTTCCATTATATGAGTAGTGCCACAGGAGATAATAAAGGCTGCGAACAGCCAAAAGATGTTGCGAAAGGGCAAGTCTTTTCCCTGAGTGATAATATAAATTAGCGATAGCGGTATTGAATAGTAAGCCAGAGCAATTATAGAGTCTGACACTATGTGAACCGCGACTAGCTCTCGCTGCCAAAGGTAACAGTGGCCGTGAGGAATATAATGCCCGGTGAATAACAGCTTATTTAAAAAGTTCCAAATCATAAATAGAATTGGGAATGGGGAAGGGGTAATGGGAAATTTAACCCAATAACTTATAACTTATCTCAAATTTCTGAAATATACAGTGCTGGACGCACGGGGGAGTACAAACCTGGTTTCTTCGTAGATGCCTCGTTGGCAAAACCGGGTTTCCTCAGAAAGCGTGCCTCTATGACTAATAGCATTTTAGATTTTAGATTTTAGATTAAATAATTGGGAATGACTGATATGTATGGATTTGGAGCTTGTCTACAGTTGCATTCTTTTTTAAACTTGTATAATTGTATAAAAAATGGGGCGAGCTCTTCGCCCGCCCCACCAAAATTATGCTGGTGCTATTAACCCAACAGCGCCTGAGCCTTAGCTACCACATTATCAACGGTGTAGCCAAACTTTTCTAAAGCAACGGGGCCCGGTGCAGAAGCGCCGAATCTGTCGATGCTGATGCTATCGCCTTCGGAGCCCAAATAACGTCCCCAGCCGAAGCTACAAGCTGCTTCAACGGCCAATCGCTTAGTAACAGCTTTCGGCAGTACAGATTCACGGTAAGCGGCATCTTGTAACTCGAACAATTCCCAGCAAGGCATCGAAACTACGCGCACTTTATTGCCTGCGGCGCGCAATTTTTCAGCGGCATCAACGCAGAGGTATGTTTCGCCGCCGGTGCCGATTAAAATGATGTCGGGAGTACCGCCGTCGTCGGACAAAATGTAAGCGCCTTTGGCTGTTCCTTCGATCGAACTTCCAGCCAAGTTGGGCAAGTTTTGACGAGACAAAGCCATTAAAGTTGGGCGAGTGCGGCTTTCAACTGCCACTTTGTAAGCACCGGATGTTTCGTTTCCGTCTGCTGGGCGCATTACCAACAAATCGGGAATTACGCGCAGAGAAGCGACGGTTTCTACGGGTTGGTGAGTCGGGCCATCTTCGCCCAAGGCTACGGAGTCGTGAGTCATTACATAAATAACTCCAGCTTCCGAGAGTGCAGAGAGGCGAATTGCGCCCCGCATATAGTCGGCAAATACCAAGAAAGTGGCGCAGTAAGGAATTAAACCGCCGTGCAGAACCATACCGTTGGCGATCGCACCCATGCCGTGTTCCCGCACACCAAAGCGCAGGTTACGTCCTTCGTACTGACCTTTTTGGAAGTCTTTTTCACCCTTGAGCAAAGTCATGTTAGAAGATGCCAAGTCAGCGGAACCGCCGATCAATTCAGGTAGGACACCTGCCAAAGCATTCAAACATTTTCCCGAATGATTCCGAGTCGAATCGGCCTTATCTTCCGGCTTGTATGTCGGCAAAACTTTATCCCAACCTTCAGGAAGTTTGCCGGCAACCGTGCGCTCATATTCTGCTGCTTCAGCAGGATATGCTGCTTTATAAGCATCAAAAGCTTTCTGCCATTCTTGCTCAGATTGAGCGCCACGTTCGACTGCTTTGCGGAAGTGTGACAAAGCATCATCAGGAATCTCAAACGGTGCGTGTTCCCACTTCAAGAAATCGCGAGTTGCTTTCACTTCATCGCCACCCAAAGCAGCACCGTGAGAACTGTAAGAATTGCGCTTGTTAGGAGAACCGTAACCAATGATGGTGCGGACTTTAATCATGGACGGTTTGTCCGTGACTTTTTTGGCTTCTTCAATAGCTTTGTGAACTGCTTCTAGGTTAGTATCTTCATCTAGAGCGGTATTGTCTACTGTAATGACGTGCCAATTGTAAGCTTCAAAACGCTTGCCGACATCTTCAGTAAAGGCCAAGCTGGTGTCGCCTTCAATAGAAATGTGATTGTCATCGTACAAGGCAATTAATTTGCCGAGTCCGAGGTGTCCGGCCAAAGAACAAGCTTCGCCAGAAATGCCTTCCATGTGGCAGCCGTCACCCATGATGACATAGGTGTAGTGGTCAACAATTTTGTGGTCGGGCTTGTTAAACTTAGCAGCGAGGTGAGCTTCTGCCATTGCCAAACCGACGGCGTTAGCAATTCCTTGTCCCAGGGGGCCGGTGGTAACTTCTACGCCTTCGGTCATGAAGTTTTCGGGGTGTCCGGGGGTTTTGGACTCCCACTGACGAAATTGCTTGATGTCGTCGAGGGTGACGCTATCATAGCCGGTCAAATACATGAGGGCGTACTGTAGCATACAGCCGTGGCCGGCGGAGAGGACGAAGCGATCGCGATTAAACCACTTGGGGTTTTTGGGGTTGAACCGCATGAACCGATCCCACAGCACAAAGGCCATAGGGGCAGCGCCCATCGGCAGTCCCGGGTGTCCTGATTTTGCTTTTTCTACCGCATCGATGGCCAAAAAGCGGATAGAGTTGATGCAGAGTTCTTCGAGTGATTGGGTTGCAACAGCCATAATTCTGGTTTTTATATGTTAAGAGAGAGTGTGTGTGGTCGATTCTGACAGAGGTGCGATGAGTCGAGTTCGATCGCTCGCGTTTCTGCTGTTCAGTTTCTATGGAACTGCCGTGAGGCTGCACTACATATCATCTCACCTGTTGCGATCGACAGACAACTTAATTTTTTAATGTTTCGGTCGCTTTGTGCAGTCGATAACAATTGTTGTCTGCTGACTGTTGACTGTTGACTGTTGGGGAGAGGGAGTAGGAGGGATGGAGAGGATAGAAGACTTCCGTCAGGATTAAAACCTTACTGACCTTCCGCATCTGTTGATCGCCAGTGTGTCTAGATTATCTGACAAATTGGTGTATGTTGACCAGTTATGATAGAGTTTGGTGTTTCTGACATCTTGCAGCTTTGTCGCGAACAGCCAAGATGCCTGTTCCACAAAAAGTGAATTTTCTTGTGGGGTGGGTACGCGGTCGGGCCCGATCGCACGATCGCCAGAATAGTGCAAGATGTCAGATATTTGTAATTTTAATCAGGCAATAACTAATGACTCTCAGTGAAGCCGAAGTCCGCAGTCAAAAAGTAGACGAACTGCGATCGCAAGGCATAGAACCGTATCCCAGTGAATCCTACGCGCGATCGCACACAGCCAAGCAAGTTCGCGAAATATTTAGTCAGCCGGGAAAAGAACTCGAAAACGGACAAAGTGACCCCGAAGAAATTTCCCTGCGATTAGCTGGCCGCATCACTTCCAAGCGAGACAGCGGCAAAATTGGTTTCATCGATTTAAAAGACGCCACAGACAAAATTCAACTCAAAATCGAGAAAGCAATCGTCACCGGCGAAGTCGGTTTGAGCTTTGAACAAATTAAAAAATTGCTCGATGTCGGCGATTTTGTCGGCGTCGAAGGTATCGGCTGCCGCACCCCCAGGGGAGAACTTTCTATTTTAGTGAGGGAATTAAAGCTTTTATCAAAAGCTACCATTCAATTTCCCGATTCTTATTATGGAATTAACGACCCCGAAGTTTGCCGCCGTCACCGCGAAATGGATTTGGCAAGCAACCAAGATGCGCTCAACCGTTTTATGCTGCGTAGCCGCATCGTTCAAAGCATCCGTTCCTATCTCTGGCAAGCCAATTTTTACGAAATAGAAACCCCGACGCTGCAAGCTATTTACGGCGGTGCTGCTGCTAAGCCATTCATCACTCACCACAATGCTTTAGAGGTAGATTTGTATTTGCGAGTCGCTCCAGAATTATTCTTAAAAAGAGCAATTTGCGGCGGTTTCGAGCGAGTATTTGAACTAGGGAAAGCATTTAGAAATGAGGGAATTGACAGCACCCACAATCCCGAGTTTACATCTTTGGAAGTTTATCAAGCTTATGCTGATGTTTTCGACATTTTAGGAGTTGTCGAAGACGTGATGTGTTTCGCAGCGGCGGCGGTATTTGGGGATGTCAAAGAAATTGAAAATCAGGGGGAAACGATTAGTTTAGAACGCAAGTTCGACTACAGCGAAAAGTATCCCGGTTTTAGTGGCAAACACTGGCAAGTAAAAACGATGGTAGAAGCTGTCAGAGACGAGTTTGGGCTGGATTTTGACAGTTTGGACTTGGAAAGTGCGATCGCCGCTGCAACCAAACTAGAATTGCACCTGTCTAAGTTAGAACAACAGAGTTTAGGCTACGTGCTGTATGCCGTTTTTGACAAATTAGTTGTTCCCAAACTAATTCAACCTACATTCATCATCGACTATCCTGTCGAAGTCAGTCCCTTAGCAAAAGGACATCGCAGCAAGCCCGGATTTGTAGAACGTTTCGAGCTATTTATCAACGGTACAGAATACTCGAACGGATTCTCAGAATTGAACGATCCGAAAGAGCAAAGAAAGCGATTTGAGGAACAGTTGGCGCAGAAAAATGCCGGCGATGATGAAGCGCATCCAATGGATGAAGACTTTATTCAAGCGCTATCTTTGGGAATGCCTAATTGTGCGGGAATGGGTATCGGGGTAGACAGATTGGTGATGCTTTTAACTAATACTCAAAGCATCCGCGATGCCGTCATGTTCCCGACAATGCGACCTGTTAAAGATTGATTCGTAATTTTTTGTAGGGGCGGGTTTTACAAACAATATCTAACTCAAACAAACAGTCTCTATAAACCCGCCCCCACCCCACCAATAACCTACATCAGCCTTGACTTCTATCAAATACAAAAAATCTGCATTGCGATTGTTTGTTGGGTGGGGCGGGTTTATTTAGATCGTCAATTATTGGCTGATGTTGTGGGTGAACCCGCCCCTACAATTATGCAGGAAATGCAGCTAAATATTAATATTTATGACATTTGAAATAAAAATTATCGCGGCAGTTATAATATTTTTGTTTATTTAACTAACCCACCGATCGCACATGATTTTAAGTGAGTCAGTTACCCTCAAACCAAGATATCAGCCTCAAGCATCAGACACCTGTATAGAAGCAGAAATCATCCAGTTTAATCTCTGGAGGCAAATGCAACCCGCAAAGAGATTAGCGTTAGCCTCTGCTGCTACGAGGGGCTGTCGCCAATTAGCCTTGTCTGGAATCAAAAAACGCCACCCTCAATTAGATTCCATCTACCTCAAACAAGAGTTTATCAAAGCAACTTTAGGACAAGAATTTATTCAAATTGCCCAATTACTAGAGACAAAACTTGTAATGCAAGATCCGATCTGGTTAGCAGCTAAAATTGGTAACATCCTAGATACACTGTCAATTTCCTACTATGTTGGCGGTTCAATTGCTAGTTCCGCTCACGGCGAACCCAGATCTACTCAGGATGCAGACATTGCTATCAGCATCCGAAAAGAACAAACTCAGTCCCTCATGCAAGCAATGCAAAGCGAATTCTACATCAGCGATATTGCAGTTGAAGACGCTTTGAGGGGGAGAAGTTCAAGTTTCAACGTCATTCATCTAGAGACAGCCATTAAAGCAGACATTTATTTGATTAAACCCGATCGCGAATACGAACAATCTCAGCTCTCGCGCCGACAGCAATTCTACCCAGACGATAGACCAGAATTAACCTTTTATATCTGTAGCCCCGAAGATATAATTTTGCAAAAACTCATTTGGTACAGAATGTCAAGATTTCAGTCAGACAAGCAATGGCGAGATATTCTAGGAGTGATGAAACTTCAAGCAGATTCGTTAGATAGGGCTTACCTGCAACATTGGTCTTCCCAGTTAAATGTCGCTTCAGAGATCGATCGGGCTTTTTCTGAATCGGGATTAAATTAGCCAGAACACTCATATCCCCGACTTCTTAAAGAAGTCGGGACTCTAAGAGCGATCGCGTTTTACGATTACGTTGACCTACTTATCACCGCATAAACGAACCGACAACACCGTTCATATCTTCAGCCAAAGGATTTCCCAAAGCCTTAAACTTCCACTCGCCGCCTTCTCGATAAACTTCTCCCATCAACATATTTAATTTTCCTTCATAAGATGGGTCATTTGACAAGCGATAGCGAGCTATTTCTTTCCCGGCGGCATCTACAGCTCTCACGAAAGCATTTTGTACCAGGCCGAAATGCTGTTTTCTCTCTTTTCCATCGTAAATATTTACGCCCAAAATAATTTTGTGATATTCTGCTGGCAAAGAACTCAGTTTCACCACTATTTGTTCGTCGTCTCCCTCTCCCTCCCCCGTGAGATTGTCGCCTGAGTGAACAACTGTTTTGTCCTTTGATTCCAAATGAGAGTAATAAATTACATCCTCTTTATAGTTTTTTATTTTGCCATTTTCTCCCAACAGCATAGCGTAGGAATCTAAGTCAAAATTTGCACCGCTGCTGCGGCCGAAAAGACCTTTTTTAGCTTGGGCAACATCCCAGCCCAAAGCCATTGTCAGTCGGGATAAGTCGTATTCGCTTTTGCTGAGAACGATCGATTGTCCTTTTGTCAAGTTGATAGCCATAGTTTTGTGATTTTGTAAGGTTTATTGTGAAGTTGAATGATTGCCCTAAGCTAGCATTTTGTTGGCATGAAAACGCTGTTTCTAGGGTAAGAGATTTTTGATTCGTGCTGATTTTACCCAATGCGGATATTCTGCAGTCAACAAATCGTATAATTCCTCATCGGCAATATGTTCTGGGTCTTCTAAACTGAAGAAATCGGCGTTGTCTAGGTAGCGATCGCCCATTTGGTCAAGCTGCTCTAAAAAGCTAAAATCGCTCGATACGGCTCTTGCTAACCACCCTCGAACTCCCTTACTTTTGACATCTTTCTGCGACTTGCCGATCGCCATAAACTGCCAAAATATCGGCTCATAGGAAGACCATTGTAGCTGCTGCTTGCTTTCCGATTCGTCGGCAGTTTCTCCATCCGTGACAAACATCACGTAGACAGGTTGATCGGCTTTCATAGCTGCGTAGCGCCTGCTACCGCGACCGTCAGGAAAATAGAAGTTTCTAATTTCCTTCATCACTTTACCGTAGTAAGTACCTCCTTCTAAAGGATACTGTTGCAGTATATGGTCGATGAAGTTTGAGAAATTGTCGATCGACATTTCACCAGGATTGTGGGGGTTGACTCCAAACAGAAATATGTCGATCGATCCGTTGTCATCAAACCGACATCCCAAAGCCAAAATCTTCTCTGCCAAACGCTGAATTTTTCCTGAACTGTATAGCGAAGACATGGAACCTGAAATATCGAGGCAAAGTGCTACTTGAGCATCGTGATTGGTGAGATTTGCCTTTTTTAGGGAGATATCTGCTTTCTTAGCGAGATTGAAAATGTGCGGCGCTTTCTCCTGAAGCTTTTTGTCTAATGCTATAGCTTTCTGACTTTTGTGGCTATCTTCAATAACTGGTAATCTAGGCAGTTCTACTGTACGTTGTGCAGGTTTTTCTGGCTGTTGAATATCTGAATGATACTTGTCAACAAAACTCTGCAACCCTGCTTTATATCCTTGTCCTACGGCCTGAAATCTCCAAGCTGCATCATTTTTATACAACCGTCCAAATTCGACTGCTGTTTCTTCAGAAAAACCTTCTGTTAAATCATACCGCGCTAGTTCGCTGCCGGTTTCGCGATCGTACAATCGGATAAAAGCATTTCTGATTTGGCTGAAATTTTGATGTTTAGCGTGTGCGTCGTGAATCGTGACCACAAAAACCATTTCCTCAACAGCAGCCGTTACTTTTTCTAAGTCTACATAAATTGTCTCGTCATCTCCTTGAGTTTGACCAGTTTGATTATCTCCCGAATGGGCGATCGCTCCGTCCGGCGACTGCGAGTTATTGTAAAATACAAAGTATCTTTCATCGGGAATTTTGCCGTGTGAACCTAATGCAAAAACCGAGGCATCGATATCGCAGCTTTGCCGATTTGAGTCCGATAAATTTAGTTGAGTTGCTATTTCCCAACCCAGGGCGATCGCAACTTTTGTTAAACTTGGAGATGTTTTAGAAAGATTAAATCTTTCGCCCTTCTTTAATTGAATTCCCATCTGGTTTATCACCTCATGAGTCTGATTGCTTAAAATCGAGGGAAACATTCCTGCTTCCGAATTTCCCCTCGATTTATTTAGCTGGGAGCGAGCGACCTTTTATCCGGCATACTTATCTACAAAGCTTTGCAAACCGGAATTGTAGCCTTCTCCTACAGCTTGAAACCTCCACTCGCCGTCTTTCTTGTAAAGTCTGCCAAACTCCACCGCAGTCTCCCTAGAAAAATCCTCGTCCAAATCGTACTTCGTTACCTCTGTGTTAGTAGTAGTGTCGTAAATCCTGATAAAAGCATTCCGCACTTGACCGAAGTTTTGCCTTCTCGATTCTGCTTCGTGGATAGTTACCACAAACACAATTTCTTGCACCGCCGGATCGACTTTGGTTAAATCGACTGTAACGGTTTCATCATCGCCAAATCCTTCTCCGGTTCTGCTATCTCCCAGATGTATTACAGAACTATCCGGCGACTCCTTGTTGTTGTAGAAAACAAAGTATTTTTCGCCGGGAATTTTGCCAGTAGCCCCCAACATAAACACGGAAGCATCTAAGTCAAACGCTGCGCCGGTGTCTGTAGCATTGGTATCCCATCCCAAACCTATCCCGGCATTTTTTAGCCCCGGTGCTTCTTTAGAGAGATTGATTCTCCCGCCTTTTTCTAAGTTGATAGACATTTGCTCTCCTGTTTGCAACATCTCTGATATTACTGCTAACAATTATACCAACTGTCAGAGCAGCTTGACAAATTGTTTTTGGTACTTGTCCTCGGTCAATCGATTTTAGATTTTAGATTTTAGATTTTAGATTTGGGATTGGAGAATTGCTCCCGTATTGTCAGAGCAGCTTGACAAATTGCTGCTGGTACTCATCCTCTGTGATTAGTTCGTGGGTATTTTCCACTCTGTCTAAAAACACGATTCCATCTAAATGGTCGTGTTCGTGTTGAAAAATTCGGGCCACAAAGTCTGTCAATTCTTGTCGGTGGAGTTTGCCGTCTCTACTGGTGTATTCTATCTCGATCGCCCTACTTCTCGGCACCAATCCCCGAATCCCCGGAATGCTCAAACAGCCTTCCCAGTCTTTGACTGTCTCTGTTGATGCAGCCACAATCCGGGGATTAATCATCGCTGTGGGTTCCATGTGGGGTGCTTGGGGATAGCGCAGGTTGGGGCGGGATGCGAGGATGAACAGGCGATCGGACTGAGCCGCTTGAGGGGCGGCAATCCCTACTCCGTTTGCCTGCTGTACTGTAAATATTAAGCTGTCAATCAACTGTTGAATGCGATCGTCCTTAATATTCTCGACAACTTGCGACTGGCGGCGCAGCACGGGATTTCCTAATTGTGATATTTGTAATATTTCTACCATAGTTATTGGTTAGTCGTTATTGGTTAGTCGTTAACTACTGACAAATTACCATTTCCTTCTTCCTTCTTCCTTCTTCCTTCTTCCTTCTTCCTTCTTCCTTCTTCCTTCTTCCTCCTTCCTTCTTATCGAACTTTTTGAACCGGCAAACTCCCCGGTTTAACAGTCAAATTAACTATTTGCCCGTTGCGGTTGATTTCCATTTGCAACAGCCCGCCCACCTTTGCATTTTGCACGAACTCCTGAACAGCTTCCGACTGAATAATCGGCTGATTATTAATTTTTTGAATCACATCTCCAGCGCGCAAACCGGCTGCTGCTGCGGGAGAATTAGGAACAACGCTAACAATAGCCACACCCCGATCGACTGCAACTCGCAGGCTGCTGTTAGCGTTGCTGTTAATTTGCTCCTTAACATCGGGAGTCAGCGTCGCCATTTCAATGCCTAAATAAGCGTGTTCGACTTTCCCCGTCGAAATCAGTTCCTTCGCCACCTGTTGCGCCGCCTGAATGGGAATCGCAAACCCCAATCCTTGAGCACCTTGAATAATTGCCGTATTCATGCCAATAACTTGGCCCGAAGCATTCAGCAGCGGGCCACCGGAATTCCCCGGATTAATTGCAGCGTCTGTTTGAATAAAACCGATCCGCTTGTCAGGTACGCCCACATCAGAGCTCGATCGCCCCGTAGCGCTAATAATCCCCGCAGTTACGGAATTGTCCAAACCCAAAGGATTACCGATCGCGATCGCCCATTCCCCAGACAACAGCTTATCCGAATTGCCGATCGTCACCACAGGCACATTATTCGCCTCAATCTTCACCACAGCCACATCCGTCACCTTATCCGCCCCCAACACCCGCCCCTGAAAGCTGCGGCCGTCCCTGAGAGTTACATTTACCGTATCGGCTCCCTCTACAACGTGAGCGTTAGTGAGAATCACGCCGTCGGCCCCGATGACAAAACCCGAACCAGTCCCCCGTTCGATCCCGCCCCTGCCGCCCGAATTCGGTTCTCTGCCAAAAAAATCTTCCGGCGACAGCCCTCCATTTCCCGGTTTCACCCGGCGCGAAGCATCGATCCGAACCACAGCAGGGCCAACTTTTGCCACCGCAGCCACAATAAAATTCACATTAGCCGCATCGCCCGACAAGGAAACAGGCGGCAAGACTTTGCTAGCTTGCTGCTTAGTATTAGGAGGCAGTTGCAATTTCGGTTCCAGCGCTTTTTGTCCCGAGTCGCCCGAATTTGCACGAAATTGAGAAACCGTCAGACGATCGCCCAACATGGCGGCCCCGGCTCCCGTTACCAGCAGCAATATGTAAATTGCCGGTTGCTTCCAAAATTTGCCAGTAGAACTCTTCATGGCGACGTTTTAAGGCTTTCCTGCCAAATCTAAATATGTGCTGAGCAGCTTCGCGATACCTGGTTTGGGCTGCAGAGCCGCAAAAATTTTGGCGATGGCGTCGGGCCCTCGCCCGTGCTACGGCAGACTCCCTTAAACTTTAGCATCTGAGGACTAAACTCTCTAGACTGTAGAATTAATATCTTGAATGCCGATCGGCAGAGGTGAGCAGTGGACATTCCCCTCGAAAGTCTGTGGAATCAGATACTTGAACGTCTCCAGGTACAACTGAGCAGACCTAGCTTTGAGACGTGGATCAAAACTGCTAGGGCCGAACAACTCGAAAATAACTGTTTGATTGTCAGCGCCCCCAACCCCTTTGCTCGCAATTGGTTGCAAAAATATTACAGAGAAATCCTTGCCGATGCAGTCGCAGAAATTCTCGGCTATCCCGTAGACATTTACTTGACAATTGCCGGGGGAAACGAAACAGGCGGCAGCAGCGACTCTGCCATAATTTGGCCCTCCCCCATCGCCGATATCCCGGAAAGCCACTCGCTTCACCCCCCCAAACCCGCCAATTTAAACCCCAAATACCTATTTTCCCGCTTTGTGGTCGGTTCTAACAACCGCATGGCTCACGCCGCCTCCCTCGCGGTAGCCGAGTCTCCGGGCCGAGAATTCAATCCCCTATTTTTGTGCGGTGGCGTCGGTTTGGGCAAAACTCATTTGATGCAGGCGATCGGTCATTATCGCTTGGAAATTGACCCCAACGCCAAGATTTTTTACGTTTCTACTGAGAAATTTACTAACGATTTAATCGCCGCAATTAGGAAAGATAGTATGCAAACTTTCCGCGATCATTATCGAGCAGCCGATGTTTTATTAATAGATGATATCCAATTTATTGAAGGCAAAGAATACACTCAAGAAGAATTTTTCCACACTTTTAATACTTTGCATGAATCCGGGAACCAAGTAGTTTTAGCTTCTGACCGTCCGCCACAGCAAATACCCCGCCTGCAAGAGCGTTTGTGTTCCCGATTTTCGATGGGATTAATTGCAGACATTCAATTGCCAGACTTGGAAACTCGGATGGCAATTTTGCAGAAAAAAGCTGAGTATGAAAATATGCGGCTGCCGCGAGATGTCATTGAATACATTGCTTCTAGTTACACTTCCAACGTTCGGGAATTGGAAGGAGCTTTGATTCGGGCGGTAGCATATCTTTCAATTACTGGTTTGCCGATGACCGTGGAAAATATCGCCCCGGTTTTGAATCCGCAAACTGAAAGCGTAGAGGCAACGCCAGATGCAGTAATTGCTGTTGTGGCTGAGGAGTTTGATGTTTCTGTTGAAGATTTGAAAGGCATTTCCCGGCGGCGAGAAATTAGTCTGGCACGTCAAATAGGGATGTATTTAATTCGGCAGCATACTGGTTTGAGTTTGCCGAAAGTTGGCGAAGTGTTCGGGGGCAAAGATCACACGACTGTGCTTTACAGTTGCGACAAAATTGCTCAGTTGCGGAACACTGACCCGAATTTGGCTCAAACTTTGCGTCAGTTGAGCGATCGAATTAATGTTGTCAGCCGCAAAACTTGAGAACAAGTCAGTTGTCAGTTGTCGGTTGTCAGTTGTCAGTTGTCAGTTGTCTGTTGTCAGTTGTCACACCAATGACTCAGTTGTCAGTTGTCATCACTCCACGCCGTCAACAGTTAACAGTCAACAGTCAACAGTCAACAGTCAACAATTCCCAATTCCCCATAATAGACAATCTTGCCTGTGGAAAAACCTGTGGAAAAGTTGCCTTCCATTTGTGGAAAACTTTACTCGATCGCCCGAAACAGCTTTTGCACAAAAATGGGCGGGCAATCGCACCAGCTTTTCCACAAGTTTTCCACAGGTATTTATTACCTATAAGTGACACGCAGCAAGCAGTTAGCTTTTTTTTCCACAGTTTCCACAGGGCGATCGACACAAAAATAACTCAATAAATTAAAAAAAACTGGTTATCCCTACACACCCTACACACATAGTTCGCGACCCGCGCTAGCCTTAGAAACCCGGTTTCTTGGAAGATTTCTCGTTTTTACAGGCAAAATTTTGCCTAGAAACCCCGTTTCTAGCCCCAGGCTTAAGCCCTACACACAGAAAAACCGACCCGCCGGCTTTCTGTGATACCATTTGTTTCTGTTTCAAATCCGGTTAATTAACCTTCCTACAATGAAATTGGTTTGCACCCAAAGTGACCTCAACGCCAACCTCTCGTTGGTAAGTCGGGCCGTTCCCTCCCGCCCGACACATCCGGTACTAGCCAACGTGCTCTTAGTCGCGGATGAGGAAAATCAGCGGGTTAGCTTGACAGCTTTCGATCTCAGTTTAGGCATTCGTACCAGCTTCGCAGCAGAAGTGACTGGCGGTGGCAGTTTTACCATACCCGCTAAATTACTCAACGATATTGTTTCGAGACTCCCAGATGGAGAGATTACTTTAGAAGACGAAGCGGGGGACACCGTAGCATATCTCACTTGCAGTTCTGGCAGCTACCAAGTTAGAGGCATGGGCCCGGAAGAATTCCCTGAATTGCCTGCAATAGAAGGCGGAACAATCCTCAAATTGCCACCGGAAGCCTTGATAGAAGGACTCAAAGGAACTTTATTTGCTACTAGCCCCGACGAGGCCAAACAGGTACTTGCAGGCGTGCATTTAAAAGTATTGCAAGATTGCCTGGAATTTGCAGCTACAGACGGTCACAGATTGGCAGTAGTTCAAACTGCCAATGAAAAAGCTGAAGGCGAAGAAACCCAAGAAGAATTTGAGGTGACAGTCCCCGCTAAAGCATTGCGGGAAGTAGAAAGAATGCTGGTGATGCGGCAGTGGACTGAACCTGTCACCCTGCATTTTGAACACGGTCAAGTAGTGTTTGAATGGGCAGACCAGCGGCTGACAACCCGCACCTTGGAAGGGCAATATCCCGCATACCGGCAGTTGATTCCGCCCTCCTTTGAGCGACAAATTACCTTAGAAAGGCGATCGTTCTTAGCAGCAGTAGAAAGAATAGCCGTTTTTGCAGACCAAAAAAACAATATTCTCAAATGCAGCATCGACGAGGAGAATCAGGAAATTACTTTGTCTGTAGATGCTAAAGATGTCGGCTGTGGCAAAGAGTCAATGCCCGCACAGATTTCGGGAGATAGCATAGATATTGCTTTCAACGTGAAATACTTAATTGACATTTTGAAAACTGCTCAATCCCCCGAAATTCAACTGCAATTAAACGGTGCTTTAGCCCCCGTAATTTTTCAGCCTTTAGGCGGAGTAAATGCTACATTCTTGGTAATGCCAGTGCAGCTAAGAGCTTAAAAAGAGTCAGTAGTCATTAGTCCTTAGTCAGTAGTCATTAGTCATCAGTAAACAGTCAAAAATCACGGATGCTGCAAGCGAAATCGATCTAATTCATCTGCGTTAATCGGTGTTAATCTGCCCTCATCTGTGGTCAAAAAAAGATAATTTATTAACCGCAGATGACAAGGGATTGACGCTGATTCACGCAGATAAAGAGAAGAGAGATTTCATATGAGTTATTGCTTCAAGTCAATGGCAACAATATTTCAAATTCAGTACCTGTACCGGGCGTAGAATGCAAATTTAACTTGCCTTTATGCTTTTCCGTAACAATTTGATGGGTAATTGCCAACCCCAAACCGGTACCTTTCCCGGCGGGTTTAGTGGTGAAAAATGTCTCAAAAATCCGCCGCTGAATTTCTGGCGGAATTCCCGGCCCGTTATCAGCAATTCGGATGGCTATCCAAGCGTTATTTTGATTGTTTTCCGCAGCTTCGGGGCAGAAGTCGCCGTTTTGGCTGGCGGATGATAGCTGTTTGGCATTTTGTCGATCGCCCCTAACATAATTTTGAATTAATTCCGAATTCACGCAGTCTCCGTCACAACTGTCTATTACCTCGGTTTCAATAGTAATCGCAGGCATAAAACCTTGTTCTGCTTTTACCTCTTCCAAAGCGTCGATCGCATTGCTGATGATATTCATAAATACCTGGCTCAACTGACCAGAGTAACACTTGACCAAAGGCAAATCACCATAGTTTTTAACTACTTTAAACCCGTACTTCAGACGGTTTTTCATAATTAGCAGCGTACTGTCAATACATTCGTGGATGTTAGCTTGCTTCAAGTGGGCTTCGTCCATGTGAGAAAAGGTGTGCAGGCTGGTGACGAGTTCGGTCAGCCTCTGCGATGAAACTTTCATACTTTTGAGAATTTCCACCCAATCTTCTTGCAAAAAATCAAATTCTATGTGTTTTTTGAGTTGATCAATTTTTTCGCTGTCACCCACTATCTCTTCGTAAGCAGACAGCAACTCCATGATGTCTTTCGAGTAGTTGGACAAAAAGCCGATATTTCCGCTGATGCAGGTGACGGGATTTCTAATTTCGTGGGCGACTCCAGCTACCATCTGTCCCAAACTGGCTAGTTTTTCGGTTTGAATTAGTTGAGATTGAGTTTGCTGCCTCAGCAATTTTGTTGCTAGTTCATGAATGTTGGATTGGGCTACTAACACTTCGTGCACGTCTAGCAAACTATAAGTTTGAGGCGACACTTGAACCACAATCGGTTCGTAAAGCAGTTCTTTCGATCGCAACAGCGACTTCCTGGCTGCATCCACGATTAAAGTATTGCTGGGAAAAATTAAAGTCTCTGTTTGGGCAAAGCGGTACAAAGCCCTCACAGGTCGCTTTAAAAATAATTCTCGCCCAAAAGGACGACTAATAAATTCTAAAAATCTCCGCCGGGAAATCATACCGGCAAATTCACCTTGATGGGTCACAATGACTCCCGGTAACAGCGGATTAGCTTCTAACATCTGAGAAATTCGCATTCCCCAATCCGTAGCTTCTACCTGAAAATCGTAAAGCGACAATTGTTGGAGAGTAGAGTCTAAACAAAGTTCTCCTAGGTCAGCCTCGGAGATGGGTTGGACGGGTCTTTCTACGCAGGAGGTATTCAACATAAATTCATCAGCACGCTTTTTGGGGTTCTATTTGCCAGCAGACATTCAGCTACCAAAGGTCAGCAGGTGAGTTGCTGAGTGCTTTGACCGGCATCCCCCTGGCAAACTGCTTTTTAAATTACACAAAAAACTGACTGTAGCAAGGAAAATTTTACCACTTAAAGTATTAGGCAAGATTGAGGATTACCGAGATAAATGCGCCCTGGTAATTATACCTGACTTTATTTTATACTGACTTGAGCGGTATTAACGCTTGTTTCGACTATTTAACTATTTATTAATCTTAAGTTATCGTCTTAACCTTATGTTAATAAATTATGAGGCTGAGAAATATAATTGATTGATAATAGAAGAAAATCGGAATTGCCCGATCGCCCCTGCGATACAACGCCATGAAACAAGTTAAAAGCACAAAGCCTGGGCGATCACATCCCTGAGTTTTAGCTCGCTAAGGGCGATGGCGTCGGGCCCTCGCCCGTGCTATGGCATTTGAGGCGATTTCATCCCATCTCCCCGATCGGGTACTCGCAACCCCCCGTAACGGCCAGCCAGCTACACACCTGCCAGTGCCTCCCCTATAGGTTTGTAGTGAGGACTTTAGTCCAATGTCACTGAAAAAGTCTCGATCGCAAGGCCTATTTACCTTTTAAGATAGAGCGAGGTTCCGGGAGCATCCCGGTTTTGTAAATGGTTAAAAGTATGATATGAGCCAAAATTATTCGCCCTGCGCTACATGATAGAAC
>NZ_JAUBTR010000206.1:0-1319 GCF_036705045.1 Microcoleus sp. BR0-C5 | reverse complement strand
AGAGACATCCACAAAAAAAATGATCCAATAGCTATGTGGGAAAGCGCGAAAATTTCCACAAACCATTTTTGAAGATTGGGGAGGCGATTAATCTGGGTTTCAATTTCTGCCATAGCTAACTTGTTGAGTGTAACTCCTGTGGAGTAAATTGTTTCTACCAATGTTACTACTGGATTTTTATCCTTAAATGTGAGAGTTTTGGCGAAATTTACTACAGTCTCAACAGTGTCAAGTAAACTACCATTCCCATGCTTTTCTAACCAACCAAAACAACGTTCTATCGGGTTATATTTGCTATGATATGGCGGATAATAAGCCAGTTGTAACGTCAGTTGAGATTCTCGGGCAAAATCTACAATTCGTTTCATAAACTGAGTGCGACGATAATTATTTTCTGGTCCATTATCTTGATTCATGACCAATTTTTGAATGTGACTAAAACGGTGTTTGACAGTTTGCCACCAACTTTCAAGTAAGTCAACAATACAATCAGCCGTCAACTTAGAAGTAACGAAGAATAAAAATAACTCGTTGTACTCAGGCAGAAAAATGCCATAGGGAATCACGGTTGATTCAGTCGAAAAATCGTGATCGAGTGCAATAGTTGACGTTCGATTTTTACCACAGAGATCAAATTCTCCAATCTTGACTGTTGCTTTGGCATCAATGGAGATCCGAAGAGTATTAGGGTTATTGTCAGCTTCTGTATTGACTTGGACAAGTTGTTCAAAAATGGCTGATGTTTCGGGGATTTTTTTGACGGGTTTAGTTTTGAGAATTCGTTTTAAGGTATAACCCAAATCATTCAATCTTCGTCGAATTGTTTCTGCTGAAGGTAGTTCTTCATCACTATAACCAAATTGTTCCATTAGTTGACGACGGACTTCACTGGCAGTGATTCGTGTATATAATAGTGTACTTTTAAAGCTGGGATCAGTTTGACTGTGTGGGTCTACTAACGATTTAATATCCTTCAATAAGTTGGGTAATGTTGTTTCAACCCGCTTTCGTCCACTGCGCTTGAAACCATCGACAATTGGCTGACCACTTTTCAATTCTTGCATCCCTTTACGGATGGTGCGTCTATTCCATCCTAACTCCCGTTCTGCTAACGTTTGCCCACCTATTCCTAAACCTTTGACTACCGATGCCATGAATTGTCGTCTGTCTGTCCCCTTGAGTTTTTTAGCTGTTGTGATGTAAAGAGATTTGGCGTGTTCGGTCAGTTTCATGATAGATTTTAGAGACATAAGATAGGCTGCACACTGAAATTATATTTTGCTCATTATAGGATCAATCATTCTGTGGTGTTCTCTTAG
>NZ_JAUBTR010000130.1:0-8560 GCF_036705045.1 Microcoleus sp. BR0-C5 | reverse complement strand
TGGGAGTTGGCGCGGGCGTCGGAGTTGGCGCGGGCGTCGGTGTCGGAGTGGGAGTTGGCGCGGGCGTCGGAGTTGGCGCGGGCGTCGGTGTCGGAGTGGGAGTTGGCGCGGGCGTCGGAGTTGGCGCGGGCGTCGGTGTCGGAGTGGGAGTTGGCGCGGGCGTCGGAGTTGGCGCGGGCGTCGGTGTCGGAGTGGGAGTTGGCGCGGGCGTCGGAGTTGGCGCGGGCGTCGGTGTCGGAGTGGGAGTTGGCGCGGGCGTCGGAGTTGGCGCGGGCGTCGGTGTCGGAGTGGGAGTTGGCGCGGGCGTCGGAGTTGGCGCGGGCGTCGGTGTCGGAGTGGGAGTTGGCGCGGGCGTCGGAGTTGGCACTGGGACGACACTACCTCCCAATTCAAAAGAGCCGCTGTCCACGATCGCGCCTGGAATGCTGTCACCATCTTGAGGGCGAGTCACGCCGCGCTGATCCGTAGCGGGTGCGCCGGTGGCAATCCCTTTATCAATTGCCGGACTTCCTGTCAGCAGCGGCCTGATTAAAGCGCCGTTGAGGTTTTGCAAAGGGCCAAGTAAGGGGTCTGCGATCGTCACACTTGCCGTCGCATTGACATCACTTCCGTCATTGGGGTTTTTGGCCGGCCACTGAAAATTCCCTCCTTGATCGCTATATTGGGCGGTGACGTGTTGCTGAATGCCCCAAGGGTTTCCTCCGTTAGCTGCTGTATTGTTGGAAAGAATCGTGTTTTTGAGAGTAACATTATTGGCAGCGGCGAAGATACCTCCACCAACCCAGCCTGCAGAATTATCGGCGATCGTCGTGTTGAGAATGGTTGTGGGTGCACCAAGAGTCATTGCACCGCCGAGTTTGTTGAAATTACCAGCAGCAAACGCCGTGGAGTTGCCAGAAAACGTACTGTTAGTAATCGTAGTAGGGGCATTTCGCATCCACAGGCCGCCACCTTGATTATTGGCTTTGTTGCCAGCAAAGGTGGTGTTGGCAATGGTCAATCCCTGGTTGGTGCTGTCGCTCAAAATCGTTACCCCACCACCATTTCCAGCATTTCCACCGTTGGGTAGCGCCAGAATTTCGTTATTTTGGAAGGTGCTGTTTTCCAAAATTACATTGTCTTGGCTACCGGTGAACAGATAAGCTGCGCCTCCTTCACCTCGACCTTTATTGTCTTGAAATACACTTTTGGTGATCTTGATTGTGCCGGAAGCTTCGCTCGGATTGCTGGCTCGATCAGTATAAAGTGCGCCGCCGAAACCCCTTAAGAAAGAATTGGCCTGCCCTGTGGCGAAAGTGGCTGCTGTGGTGTCGTTGCCGATGAATCGGGAGTTGTCAATTGTCAGCTTACCTTGAAGGCTGTTAATTGCCCCGCCGTTAATTCCTTTGTTGTTGGTGAAGTCGCTGTTGGTGACTGTAATAGTTTTGAAACTCAAAAAGCCGATCGCACCTGCACCGCGTTCATCGTTAGCTGCGGTGGCTACGTTGCCGTTGAATTTACTGTTGGTAACAGTCAGGGTATTGTTGAAATTACCGAAAATTGCGCCACCACCTTTATCGGCGACGTTGTTGTTGAACTGAACGTTTTCTACTGTGAGGTTTACTTCGTCGGTTGTGCCGATCGCGCCACCTCGATCGGTAGTTTTGCCGTTAGTAATAATCAGGTTTTTGACAACCAAATTGGTAGCCGTCGCAACGTTGGCATTGACAAAAAAGGCGCGGGATGCGTTGTTACCACTGATGGTTAAACCCGCTGCTGCTGCGCCGTCAATGGTGATGTTTTTGCCAACGGGAATATCGAGTTGACCGCTGGTGAGAGTAATGGTTTGGTTGGCTAAACCTGGGGCGAAGGTAATGATATCGCCGGCAACAGCGGTGGCGATCGCAGCCCTTAATGATCCCGGCCCGCTATCGCTATTGTTGGCTACTACGATCGTAGCTAAATCACCTTGATAACTTGCCATTGCCTCTGGAGTCAAGGCTAAGGGAGATTCAATTTGGCCATTAGCAAATTCTAAATTCCAGTCGCCGCCGCGGCCGGTTGTGTTGGTAGATGCCGCAACATCAGCCCCGGTTAATTGACTGAATCGATCGACGAAATTAGCACCTGTACCGCTTGCTACATCGCAGCCGTACAGCATGATGTCTGCTTGTGGGGCTAGTGAACTTTGCCACTTTTCCAACTGGCTTTTGTATTGCTCTATGTTATCTGAACCCAGAGCGGTATTGCCTAATTGTAGGCTGCCAGAACTGCCGTGAGAAATAATGTGAACCGAGTCTATCGCCCCGTTAGTAGAGGCGTACTTTTCCATCTCGGAGGTGATTTGTTCGAGGCCGTTTTTGGTGTGATCGAGTATTACTACCTGCTGTCCCGGTAGCACTCCCGCTGTAATTGACTCGTAATCTTCCACGCCGGAGTCAATGAAGACTAAGGAGCGCAGTGGCTGTTTTTCAAAAGCAGATTGTGAGTTAACTTGAGCGAATGTAGAACTCATATTGGAGACTCCATTAAGGGCATTATTAGTAGATACACCCCGGAGTAATCTCATCAGGCTTATTTCATTATATCTTAACACTCAATTGAGATATGGTGTACTTTTTAAAATATTTTTATGATTTATTTTGAGCCACATTTATCGATTACCTATTCACCAATAATGGAAACTTTTGCCTCTACCGCTGGGAATATATTACAACATTTATCGCGCCTCTTCAAATAAATCAATCTAGGTTGTAATATCAAATTTTTGCTACCTTATTTGGCTAACAGTAGCCTGCTTTTAGGTACTCGGAAATGGTGGAGGTAATTTCCCCCAGGATAACTCATCTTAATTATATTTAGTAGTTTTTATTTGAGTGTGGTATTTTACCTATAGGCACAAGGCACTACAGTTTACCTAGGTGTATTTCATCCAAGGTGATACTCAATTATGTAGATTTTGAATAATTTTATATGCTTTGAAGCTGCTAGGTTTGCGGTACACCAAAATACTGATTACCAGGACGTTTGGTCGCATTTACTAACAGTCAAAACGGTCTAATATTAAGTGGAACCCATCGCGGGAAATCAATTGACTTATGGGATGCTACCGACACTTTGAGGACAGCCCACCTCACTACAAACGTGATTCAAATTATTCAGCGGGAGTTGATATGATTGCTGATTTAGTCAGATCGAAATCGTTGATTGCGATCGCGCCTTCCTCCCTAATTACAATTGTATTCGGGCCCAGTTGCCCTCGGTACGTTCCATACCCTCCATTAAATCACTCTCCTTAATTAGCAAACAGTCGATCGCGCCCACCGCCGTTGCTGAGTGTATCACTATCTCGATCGGCATAACACCAACCAAGTCCGCTGTTTTGAGTCAGAGAACTATGCGATTTTGACAATTGACTTTTGTATGGTTCCACGTAATCTGAACTGAGGATAACCAAGCCTAATTGCAGTTTGCCCGATAGGCCCTCACAAGTCGAGCCAACTTTGTCAATCTCTCTAAGGATAGAGGCATATTTTTGAAGTGCCGAGGTAATTTTCTCGATGCAGTCCGATTCACCAGCCAAAATTCTGGAAACAAAATATCCACCTTCATTGATGCTGAAGTCCTTGACTACAAAGCTTTTGGATGGGGGATTTGCGTATTCCCAGGCGCGAGTCGTTTCCCTTAAAGAAGTCAACATATTCCGTCCTCCAAAAGTGAGTTTAGCGGTAGATACAGCCTTGGAATCAGAGCTTCTGAAACTGCCAGCGACCTTGTTTATTTCGCTCATTCTTATTTCACCTATCTATCAGTTTGCCCTATTTCTGCTGCACTGCCATCCGCGATCGCACGGAATTTATATTCTGCGTGTTTTCCCTTACTTCCGGCAAACGCGCAATTACAGATCGATCCGGTATCCTGTCCGTGATCCCACTTTCAAAAAAGAATCCAACTGTAATATCATGTCCGAGCGATTAACCATAATATCCTGGTCGGGGCGGGTTTTTGAGATTGTCAATTATTGGCAGGTATTGTTCGTGAACCCGCCCCTACAACAATCGCGGTCGCACGACCGGACATGATATAAGCCCATGCTTCAAACCTCGATAGTCTTCAGTCATTCGGCAATCTAAAATCTAAAATTTAAAAGGGTATGACACTTAGTAGATTGGCCTCGCAACTGTACCGATCAAGATTCTGTGGAAGATGGCGGTTTTTTCCCTGCATTGCGAATATTAATAATCTTGTTGAGCGCCTCAAACCAAAAACCAGCCCCCATAGAAATAGCTACACCGCTCAATATCCAACCAAACAATTTTGCAATCAAAGCCGGCCACAATAAATTCCCCTGCTTATCTCGTTCTAAGCTGTTCTGTTCGCTCCATCCAAAAGGTAGAGCTACCTCATCCAAAGCTATATCTACATCCTTTTGAACTTTTCTCAGACTTGTTAAATTATCTAATTTAGTCCTAGCATTTTTTTCCACCAACTGCTCAGCGTACAAGTTAACAGTCGATCGCAACATCGAATCCTTCGACAACCGATTAATAATATGAATGCTATCAGCATTAGCAGCGACAGCGATCGCAGTTCCGAGCAAAATCGCCACCCCTCTAGCATTCCGCTTGTAAACACCAGAAGCACGCTCCATCGATTGGTCAAACCAAATTTCAATTTCTTTCTGAAACCGCTGCAACTGCTCTTGAGTATCTCCGCCGCCTTTTTCAGCCCGCTGCGCTAAAATATAAAGGCTACGTTTCAAAGATTCTGGCATACTGTCCAAGGTTTCTTGAATTTGTTGATAAATTGGACTCTCCTCTTTAATATCCATAATTTCTGCTACCGTATCTTGACTTTTTTTAACAGTATTTAACAGATTGCTGAAACTCGGTTGCAGTTGCCCCAGCAGCGCCACCCGCTCATTTCTGCTGTCAAAACGAGCCTTGACAAATGCCATCTGCCTCTGAAATTCTCTCCCTCCTAGCTCGGTTTCTGGTAGATAAACCTGAGAATCCTTAATATAAAATCCTAGCTTTTCCGACATCCGATCTAAGCTGTTGTTCAAACTTGCTAAATTGTTTTGATAATCTTCGACAACTCGATTGAACTCCGCAGTCAGCCACCTAAATTCTTGCTCAATAATCGGTTTAGTAGCAGCCGGCAAACTCAGATTTACTCCAATCTGTTGAATTTGTGCTAATTGTAAAGTTTTAAATTTTTCCAATCGGGTTTTAGAAATAGAGCTGAGCAAACTAGAAACCTTTAAAGTCTCCAAAAGGCTAGCCGAAAAACACTCGGCTGGAATATAAGAAGGCCCACTGGATTTATTGCCGAAAACATTTTTAGTACCCGTAAGTCCGTGGTACAAATCCCCCATGCGGTGCGTAACAGAGCGGAATCCCTCTGATAAAAGCCCTTTCGCTCCCTGATTCAAATCCTTGATAATCGGATTGGCGTAAATCGAATGTGCCAACTGTCCGACTCTCTTAAATTGCAGGGGATCTTTCGCGCCTTCGCTGCCTCCCGAAATCAGCACTTCGATCGACTTCTTTAAATGTTCCGCCCGCCACTGCCAAACAGTAGCAATCAGTTCCTGAATTTCCGAAGCTAGCAAGCTTAAACTCAGGTAGATAAAGACTAAGCCAATGATAATATCTATAATTACAGGCAAGTTCATGGTATTTTCCTAGTCGCAAATAACTGCTGTCTAAGTTTACCTTCAGTTTGGGACGCTCAAAACTCTCTTAACTTATGTCAGAAATCTTTCCATTCCTGGGCCACAAACTGAAAAATCGCTGGAATGACAGCTTTACAGACAAAGTGTGGATGCTGGCTTTTCTGTTGGCTGCAGTGCTGATTTTCGGGCTGAATCTGGGCGGCGTGGCTTTGCGGGATTGGGATGAAGGCATTGCAGCGCAGGTAAGTCGCGAAATTTGGCGCGGCAACTTAAATTGGCTGTATCCGACGATCGACTCTATGCCTTATTTCAACAAACCGCCGCTGGTACACTGGCTAATCGGGCTGTGTTTTGCCGTCGGCGGTGTCAGCGAATTGACGGCGAGGTTGGCACCGGCGATGCTGACGGCGGCTTCAGTGCCGCTGCTTTACGCCATTGGCAGGGAGTTGTTTCCCAGACGCTCGATCGCCATTTTTTCTGCCCTCGTTTATCTGACGCTGTTACCGGTGGTGCGGCATGGACGTTTGGCGATGTTGGATGGGGCGGTTTTGTGTTTTTTGCTGGGGGCGATGTGGTGTTTGCTACGATCGCGCCGGGATTTGCGCTACGCTTTGGGCGCGGGGATTGGGTTCGGACTCATTTGCCTCACTAAGGGCGTGATGTTGGGGCTGCTGCTGGCTGCTGTTGGCTGTATTTTTTTGGTTTGGGATACCCCGCGACTCCTCACTTCTGGGTATCTTTGGGGTGGATTGGCGATCGGAACATTGCCAGTAGCGGCTTGGTATTTTGCCCAATGGCTGCACTACGGCCAATATTTCATCCACGCTAATTTAGTTAACGAATCTTTCCGGCGCATTTCGGAACCTGTCAGCAGTCACAGAGGCCCGCCTTGGTATTATCTTTTAGAAATTTTAAAATTAGCTTGGCCGTGGCAGTTATTTTGGCTACAAGGGCTGCGTTTGAGTTGGGAAAATCGCAGTTTTCCCGGGCCAAAATTAGTATTGGTTTGGACAGGAGTATATCTGCTGGCTATTTCTGTGATGACTACTAAATTGCCGTGGTATGTTTTGCCAATTTATCCAGCTTTTGCTCTTGCCGTTGGCAGTTATATCGCTGAAGTTTGGGAGCAACTGTGGCTGCCGCCAGAGCCAATTAAAGAGGAAGCAGAAGAACGTTTTGATGCTATTTCTTTGTTGCCTCATCCCGCGATTTTGGCAATGCTGGCTGTAGTTGCTGTCGTCGGTTGCGTGTACTTCAGTGGCTGGGTACGGATCGGGGGACAAATTGCACCTCCCCAGCGAGATTTGCAGTTAATGCTGATGTTTCTAGGTTTGACAATGACAATGGCGGCCGTGTTGCTGCACCGCAAAGATCGGCAGTTTATATTAGTTTTAATTTGGGGAACTTACCTGACGCTGTTGGTATTGATGGCTTCGGATAACTGGGTTTGGGAACTGGCGGAGGATTATCCTGTTAAGCCGATCGCCGAAATTGTCCGCACAGGAACTCCGGCGGGTCAACAGGTGTTTACTTCTCACCGCTTGGGCCGTCCATCGCTGAATTTTTATAGTCAACGCCAAGTTATTGTCGCCGACGCGCCGACGCTCAAACAGAAATGGCAAACTCTTCCTCAACCTTATTTTCTGTTAGAAAAACCAGTTTTAAAACATTTAGGTTTGCAGAATGCTGAGATTGTCAAAACAGCGGACGATTGGGTTGTGGTAACTCGAAAATAAGCGTGTTTCCCCAAATTCTCGTAGGGGCGGGTTCACCAACCATAATCGCCTCAGACCAAAAATCTCGAAAACCCGCCCCCACCCAACGACAAATCCGAATCAACATTTTTGGGATGCAATCGCATATCAGATAAATCTAGGCGATCGGCTGGGTGCGGACGAGTTTACCAACTATCTATACGAGAAACCAACAATCTCAAAAACCCCCTACACAAACTCAACCTTAAAAAGCTTACCCAAAAATGTTACACTAAACAAAAGTCTCAGTTAAATGCTCTCTAATAGAACTATGCAACTTACTGAACAACGATACTACTCGATCGAGGAATATCTAGCACTAGAAGAAGCTGCTGACTACAAAAGCGAATACATTGACGGTGAAATATTTCCTATGGCCGGTGGCTCTACCAATCACAATCAAATAGCTGGCAATTTCTATGCCGAACTAAATTTTGCGTTCAAAAAACTAGACTATCGAGTGTTTATGAGCGATGTCCGCTTGTGGATACCCAAGAAGCGCATCTATACTTATCCCGATGTGATGGTAGTATGTGGGAAGCCGGAGTATTATAATAACCGCACCGATACGATTACCAATTCCAGGGTAATTATTGAGGTTTTGTCAGCTTCAACTAAAGGATACGATCGCAGCAAAAAGTTTGAGGGATACCGCACAATTCCCACTCTTGAAGAATACTTATTGATCGACCAAAATCGGAGATATATCGAACATTTTTCTAAGACGGATGATAAGCGATGGTCGTTTGCTGAGTACAATGAATTGGATGAGACGATCGCGCTTGCTTCAGTATCTTTTGAAATTGCTGTGGCAGATATATATAATAAAGTGAATTTTGAACAAGTAGATCAAGAAATTGCACCTGAAAAATGATTGTAGGGGGGGGTTCACCAACCATCTATGTCAGAAACTAACAATCTCAAAAACCCGCCCCCACCCAAGAACAAAAGCGATCGCGTGTGCCCAAATTCTCGTAGGGGCGGGTTTCACCAACCATCTATGTCAGAAACCAACAATCTCAAAAACCCGCCCCCACCCAAGAACAAAAGCGATCGCGTGTGCCCAAATTCTCGTAGATACTGTCTTGACCTGTCAAGGGGTAGCAGTCAAATAATTGGGGTCGAAAGGCTTTTGGGACTTTAAAATCCC
>NZ_JAUBTR010000205.1:0-1327 GCF_036705045.1 Microcoleus sp. BR0-C5 | reverse complement strand
ACTAGTACAGCTCGGCAGAAATAGACAGGCCATTAAACGGCCAAGACTTTACCCTTATATGTCCACTTAAAAGGTTTTGCCATTGTTTGATTAAAGTAGTTAATAAAATTGAGGATGCGATTTTTCAGATCGTGCTGACTGGTAAAACTTGCTCTTTTTAGTAATTTCCGAACCAAAATGCTCCCACCAAATCTCAATCTGATTAAGCCACGAAGAATGTTTGGGCGTGTAATGGAAAACAATTTGATGTGTTGGGTCACTTAAAAAAACAGCTCGGGATTTCATGGATTTAAGTATGCCGCTTTTTCCCTTAATACCGAGGTCAATATCTAAGCCTTCTTTTTCTGCAACCAAACGCACCAGTGATTCAGATTGGTGAGTATTCAGACAATCCATAATCAGATGCCATTTTGCTGCGGTATCGGTTTCAATGATTTGACGAATATTGAGCAGAAAATCCGCTTCTGTTCTCGAATTCCCACAAATTGGTTTAATAATCTTACCATTCGCAATGTTGAAATTAGCTATCAGGGTCTGCGTACCATGACGAATATATTCAAACTCTATTCTTGTCACTTTACCTGGTCTCATTGCCAAGTCTTTTTCGCTCCGTTCAATAGCTTGAATCCCTGTCATTTCATCAACTGATATTGTGTGTTCTCCTTGCCCGTGCGCGTTCAATTGCAGTCAGATATAAGTCGCTAATATTTTTGACTTTTTCATCAAATTCTTCATCCACTGGGGGGGGTTAACCAGTAGCGCGAGGCGTGTGGTTTAAGGGAGGCTTCTTCTAATAATCTGCCAACATGGCGGATGGATATACTTTCAATAATGCCTTGAAACATGATTTCCTCCGCCAGTTCTCTCGCACTCCAATGACTTATTGGTCGTCCATAATCGGACGGCTCAGAACAGGCCATTGCAAATAACTCCGTTACTTGTTCCATGCTAAATTTGGCTGGTGCGCCAATACGCTCTCGATCTTCTAATCTTTGCAAAATCGATAAGTCTTTTCCCTCGCTCTCCAACCATCGGTTTCTCCACAAACTAGCCATTTGCCGATTAATCTCGCTTGTTTCGGGCTATTTCACGATGGTTTTGACCATTTGATGCCATGAGAATTATTTTGGCTCGTAGCACGAGCTGTTGCGGCGTTTTGTGTTTGTCGATCAATTTCTGAAGTTCATGACGCTCCCCATCGCTTAAATTTAATATCTTAGGCATTAATAAGGCCATATCTCACTCAGGAGAACACCTAAAGGGCTCTAAGCTAACTATGTTATTCTACCACAAATATAGTCTGTCTATTTCTGCCGAGCTGTACTAG
>NZ_JAUBTR010000204.1:0-1327 GCF_036705045.1 Microcoleus sp. BR0-C5 | reverse complement strand
AGGGGCTTGCAATTAAATATAACCCCAGTTATGCTAGAAGGGTAGGAAACAAAAAATCTGACATGAGCGGTTGTGACCTCTGTGATTGGGATGCCAGAAATGATCTTGAGTGAGACCGTTAAATCGACGTTTAAGGATGCTGCCCAAAAACTGACAGGCTATCGCCGTCGAGACTTTATGGCAAAAGTGGCTGAAGACTACTTTAATGGTTCAGCCCGCAAAGTAGAAACATTTATGGGGTGGAACCGAGACAGTGTTCAACTGGGCTTACACGAACGACGAACCGGACTGATTTGTGTTGATAATTATCGGGTTCGGGGACGGCACAAAAGTGAAATTTTGCTGCCCAACTTAGAAGCCGATATTCGCTCTCTAGTCGATCCAGAGTCCCAGGCAGACCCCAAGTTTCAATCGACATTTTTGTATGCCCGGATCACGGCCCTCGCGGTACGGGAGGCATTAGTAAGTCAGAAAAACTACGACAGTGAGCAATTACCTTCTCGTCAGACAATTGGCGCGATTTTAAATCGAATGGGGTATCGCCTAAAAAAACACAAAAAACCAAGCCCTTGAAAAAAATTCCCGAAACTGATGCGATTTTTGAGAATGTATTAAAGGAAAATCAAGCCTCCGATCGAGATGTCAAGTCTCTGCGAATATCAATTGATACCAAAGCGAAAGTAAAAATTGGCAACCTGTCACGGGGCGGTAAAGCCAGAACCATCGAACCGAAATCGGCTGACGATCATGATACCGAGTGGCAAGGTATATTAGTCCCATTTGGCATTCTTAACACTCAAAGCGATCGACTATCGATTTATATGGGACAGTCCGCTGAAACTACAGATTTTATTGTGGATTGTCTAACAGATTGGTGGCACAATAACCAATTTGATTACACCGAACTCGAAGAATTAGTGATTGACCTTGATGGTGGTCCGGCAATCAGAAGCAATCGCACACAATTCATCAAACGCATCATCGAGTTATCTCAGGCAATTGGCTTAAGAATCCGACTAATTTACTATCCACCATATCTCGTGTAAGTATAACCCAATTGAACGCTGCCCAGCAGCACTTGAACACTATTGGAATGGTGCTATTTTAGATTCAGTTGAAACTGCCATAAACTGGGCAGCTCAAATGACGTGGCAAGGAATTAAACCCATTGTACATTTAGTTGAGACCATTTACGAGAAAGGAATAAAAGTCTTACCTCATGAGTTAAAAAAATATCTACCCTCATGGCAACGTTCTGAAACTTTACCCAAATGGGATATCAAGATTATCCCCATTTAATAGGTACTTTATTTTTCCGCAAGTCCCT
>NZ_JAUBTR010000203.1:0-1334 GCF_036705045.1 Microcoleus sp. BR0-C5 | reverse complement strand
GAGGGTGTCGGAAATTCTGTGTATGAGCCATAACTCTGTATCACGACGGAGGATGGATGGCTCGACGGAAGAAGACCGCAGATCCCACGCTGGCGGCGTTGCCCGAGGGGTTGATTGATCAGCTGGCGGCGGGGGTGAAGACCCCCGCCGACTTTCAGCAGGTGTACCGGGCGTTTCAAAAGGCGCTGACCGAGAAGGTGCTGCAGGCGGAGCTCACGCATCACTTGGGCTACCCCGAGGGGGCGGGGCGGACGCCGACCGGGAATGCGCGCAATGGCACGACGCCCAAGCGGATCACGACCGATACCGGGACGCTCGATCTCGCGATTCCGCGCGATCGCCACAGCACCTTTACCCCACAGTTCGTACCGAAAGGGGTACGGCGGCTCCCGGGGTTCGATGAGAGCGTGCTGGCGCTCTACGCGCGGGGGCTGACGACGCGCGAGCTCCAGGGCTACCTCGAGGAGCGTTACCAAGTCCCCGTCTCGCCGGACCTGATCAGCACGGTCACGAATGAGGTGATGGAGGAGGTCACGACCTGGCAGCGGCGGCCGTTGGAGCCGGTGTATCTCGCGGTGGTGTTTGACGCGTTGCGGGTGAAGATCCGCGGTGAAGGCGTGGTGCAGAACAAAGCCGTGCATCTCGCGCTAGGCGTGCTCCCCGATGGCACGAAGGAGGTGCTGGGCCTGTGGATCGCCCAGACGGAGGGCGCGAGTTTCTGGCATCGCGTGTTCAGCGAGCTCCGCACGCGCGGCGTGCAGGATATTCTGATCGCGATGATGGACGGCCTGGTGGGCCTGCCCGACGCCTTGGCGGCCGTCTTTCCGCAGGCCACCGTGCATCAATGTGTCGTCCACCTCGTGCGGCAGAGCCTGCAGTACGTGGGCTGGAAAGAGCGCAAGGCGGTGGCCGCCGATCTGCGCGCCATCTACCAAGCCCCGAGCGAGCCCGCTGCGCTCGCCGCGCTCGAGCACGTGCGGACGCAGTGGGGGGCGCGCTTTCCCCAGATCGCGCCCATCTGGGAGCGCGCGTGGGACCGCCTCACGCCGAGCCTCCTCTATCCGCTGGAAGTTCGGCGCGTGCTCTACACCACCAACGCGATCGAAAGCCTCAACAGCTACCTGCGCAAACCGCTCCGCACCCGAGGGCACTTCCCCAGCGACGACGCCGCCACCAAACTCCTCTATCTGGTGCTGCGTACGCTGGGGAAGAAATGGAAACAGCGCCCCGCCAAAGAGTGGCAGCGCGCCATTCCCCATCTGCAGTTGCTGTTTGGTGACCGCTTTCCGATGGCGGTCTGACGGGAGCTCATACACAAACTTTCTGACACTCCC
>NZ_JAUBTR010000202.1:0-1339 GCF_036705045.1 Microcoleus sp. BR0-C5 | reverse complement strand
GGCTCCATCTCGTTTGGTGTGGAAGCCAGCCCTTGCCTGACCCGGCGCCGCTGTGCAGCCTTATCGGATGGAACAGCTCTTCACCCAAGCACTCGGCCTGACCGCCCCGTGGGCCGTCACCGGCTTCGACTTCCGCCCCGCTGAGGGTGCCATCCACTTCACGGCCGAGTGCCAGGCCAGCCGGCTGCCGTGCCCCGCGTGTGGCGCGGTGGATCAGCCGATCCACGATCGTCTGCCCCGGCGCTGGCAGCATCTGCACTTCTTCCAGTTCAAGGCTTACATCGAGGCCCGCGTGCCGCGGGTGGCCTGCAGCCAGTGCAACAAGACGTCCCAGTGCGAGGTCCCGTGGTCCCGTCCGGGCTCGGGCTTCTCCGCGGTGATGGAGGCCTTCGTGATCGCGCTCTGCCAGGGCATGCCGGTGGCCCAGGTCGCACGCCTTCTGGGGGTTTCCGACGAGCGCGTCTGGCGCGTTCTCGAACACTACATTCCAAAGGCGCGCACCGAGGAATCGATGACGTCGATGTCCAAGCTCGCCGTTGATGAGACCAGCAGCCGACGCGGCGCGTTCATCAGCGTGTTCTTCGATGCCGAGCAGCGGCGGCTGGTGTACGCCACGCCGGGCCGCAACGCCGCGACGTTCAGGGCCTTCGCGGAGGACCTGCGTCAGCGCGGCGGCGCGCCCGAGGCCATTACCGATGTCAGCATGGACATGTCCAAGGCATTTCAGGCGGGTGCGCGTGCGCAGTGCCCACAGGCGCGAATCAGCTTTGATCCCTTCCACGTCGTACAGCTGGCAAGCACGGCGCTGGATCAGGTGCGACGCGCCGAGACCAAGCGCGCGCCCGAACTCAAGGGCAGCCGCTGGGCCTTGCTGAAGTCGTCGAAGAAGTGGAGCACACAGCAGATCCAGACCATGCATCACCTGCAGCGCAGCGGCCTGCAGACCGCGCGCGCCTGGCGCATGAAGGAAGCCCTGCGCCAGATCTTCAGGGAGGCCCACACGCGGGCTGAAGCCGAGCCGAAGTTGCGCGCATGGATCCGCTGGGCGCGGCGCTGCCGACTGGCACCTTTCAAGCGGGTCGGACAGACGCTGAAGGACCATCTCGAAGGCATCCTCGGCCACTTCAGCAGCGGGCTAAGCAACGGCTTTCTGGAGTCGATGAACGGGCTGATCCAAGCCGCCAAGTCCAGAGCACGCGGCTACCGCACCGACCAACGCCTGATCCTCATGGCCTACCTCGTCTGCGGCAAGCTCAAGCATCTGCCCTCAAACCCCTGGCTGACCGCCGCGGCCAAACCGGCTTGACCAGCGGTTTCCCACAGGAAACGCGATAGAGCC
>NZ_JAUBTR010000129.1:0-8969 GCF_036705045.1 Microcoleus sp. BR0-C5 | reverse complement strand
GAAATAAGTTTATTGGCTAGCGTTCTGGGACTACTTAGCTCAGATACCCCAAGCAGCGGTTATTGAGCAGTTACGAAAAAGGGGAAGGGACTGGCTGTAATACTCTAACATTTTTTGTTTTTCCCCCAATGCTGAGTAGACTTGGCCGATGTTGTTGAGGGTGTAAGCTTCCCCACGGCGATCACCTACAGCCTGAAAAATGGAGAGGGACTGGTTGTAATATTCTAGCGCTTTGTGTTGTTCTCCCCAATCTAAGTAAAGTTGGCCGATGCCGTTGAGAGTAATAGCTTCTTGCTTGTGATCGCCCACTCCCCGACTTAGGGGAAGGGCCTGGTTGTAATACTCTAGCGCTTCCGGGTTTTTTCCCAAATCCGAGTAAACATCGCCGATACTGGTGAGGGTAATAGCTTCTTGCTTGCGATCGCCCACTTCCCGACTCAGTGGAAGAGACTGGTTGTAATACTCTAGCGCTTTCTGTTTTTCTTCTAAATTATCATAGACAACGCCAATCCTGGTGAGAGTGGTAGCTTCCCTATTCCGATCGCCCGCTTTTCGATACAGTTTTAATGCTTCTTTGTATTTGACAATCGCACCTCTTAAAGCTTCCGCTGTTCTTTGTTCTTCGAGTTTCTCTGCTTCTTCATATACTTTTGGGGCAGCGTTACTACTGTTAGTTTGTGCTATTTGTACAGCTTTACCAACGGGCACGGCTGTCACTGGGTGACTTAGGTGAACCGAAAATGCGATCGACATACCAGCCAAAAACCATTGAGCGCGATCGAACATAGCCACCCCTTTTGTGTTTTTGTCAATCTTAATCACTAGCTCGTTTAGTGTAAAGGCAGGAAGAAGTCATGGTGATCGAACCTCAAGCTTTCTGAGCATCCCGCATCCTTCGATTTACGTGATAAATGGTTGAAATACCTGCGGTTTTCGGTTGCCAGTAATGAGCAAATCTTCTGCTAAATTCTACGTGTTGAGTGATCGCATATTTGGCACTGTCTCGGCTCGGATTGTCGTACTCTTGCGGTGCGAGTAACGATTCAACCTCCCAGGTACTAACCTGGAATGTTGAATTGACCACTTGGAGCTAAAGCTTGAGACAATCTTGTTATCCCTATCAAAACTGCAAGCTCATGAAAATTCCATCATGGCCCGCGTGGTTTCCTTATCCTATCTCATGGTTGAGGAGTTTCGCTCTTTTCCAGAGTTTTATCTTTTTTAATAACAGCATTCCAGTTAGCCACCCTTATGATCTTTTGATATTACTGCCAACTATTTGGTTGGCGCCACCCCTCCTATTTACCTTCTTCCACTACCTGATTGCGACAATAGTTGAAGCAGCCATTACAAACCTACCAAGTCAGGTGCCGAACTATGATCGCATCCATCAATGGCTTATTAGCAAGCGATGTGCGGGAGCTGGGCGACATTGCAGGGAAGGATGGAATGCCCTCGTAATTCTATCTTTCACTTGGTGCTTATGGTCTTGGGTTAATAAGCTTATTTTTACCATACCCTTTGTTCGAGAGTCTTCAATTTCGGAGTCAGCCATCGCCCACTTCTTTTTACCTGTGACCGCCGTCTACCTCTATCAATGCGATCTTTGGGAACATCAGCGATGGGCAACAAAGCAAGAAAGGCAATCACAGAATTCCACCTCACCACCTCCAGACCCAATAAAGTAACGACTGAAACCTATGAAACAAGCAGATCCCGAAGTGGCTGACTGGTACGTGTTCCGATCATCGGGTAAATAGGTTTTGTTCTAATTGTCCGGCGATCCTAGTCGGTCTTGTTCTAATCCCTACCAAAAAAGGCGATCGCCCCAGGGTGCAGGGTGAGGTACTTGAGTTTGCAGAGGGAGGTTAGGCGGGGAAACGCTTATATCCTGATGAATCTGTAGCAGTTTTAAACCCAGGGTCAGGATATGTGTCTTTAACTGCTGCTTTGAGGTCAGGATTTGATTAAACTCAAAGGTAATGCAGGCTGGGATGACCCAGTTTCTAAGAGCCGTAAGGGGGGGCATTTGACCACAACTCAAGTACGATGAATTGTCAAAGCAGTGGCTATGCGATCGCCCATTGTACCGGGCGTTGTGGCTAAAGTATCCCCCCAATCGCATTCCCACTAAGAGCCGTGCGCTTCAATTTAATCAAGCGTTCGTCCTCTGTTGAATATACGATGCCATTTATTTCTGAAAAAACAATGGAGAACACAGCTAGTTCAACTCGTTCTGGGATTACCCAACTGACAGCGATTAATACGGCAAAAGTCCTCACCATTTTATTATTGGTTGCTTATGCCTTAATTTTTGGCATCAAAGACTTGCGCCAAATCATCTATCTTTGTTTACACATTAGTTATTGTCTGTGGTGGCTTATTGAGCAATGGTTTTATCCCTTGCGGCAACAACAGATATTCAGCGAACCGATCGGAGTTACTGGCTTCATCTTCAGTCTATTATTTGTCGGTGTTTTTTACTCTACCCCTGGATATTTAGCCTTCACCAACCCGGAGCCTCTTTCTTGGGCAGCCGCTGCTGTCGCGCTGCCACTCTTCTTTTTTGGCTCTCTAATCAATGCCACGGCTGACATTCAAAAACTGACGGCCAAGCAATATGGAGCGGGTTTAGTTAGTGATGGGATTTGGCGCTTTTCTCGTAATATTAACTACTTTGGTGATTTACTGCGATATCTAAGTTTCAGTGTTGTGGCGGGTTCCATTTGGGCTTATTTACTACCAAGTTTAATTGCTCTACTTTACATACAGCGTATTTTCTCCAAAGAAGAGTCAATGTCTCAAAAGTACCCAAACTATCAAGAGTATCAACAAGCCAGCACTCGTCTGATACCCTTTATTTGGTGATATCCAGCAATCTATGCCTAGACTTGAGGCATTCACGATGAGTCCCCATTATGAATGCCTTTGTCTGCTAGTATGTCCTGAAGGAAAGGTCTTTTAAAAGGTAGCGACATTTGAAGTACGGCTAGGTCAGGATACAAAATTAATTTTTATTTGATTCTCTAGCTTTTAGTAGTGGGGCTTCATTTTCAGGCAACGGTGCATCAAGCATCTTGGCAACCAAATCAGCCCCAACAATCTAGCTTTGGAAGTTAGAGAGTAGGGTGCTATGTAAGACAGACTGTAAGACAAGTAAGACACCCCAACCCAGAGCGAAGCGATATTACCCCTAATGTTTACCCTTAATACGAAAAAACAGCTCAAACGTATACAGGGCGTACACTTTAGCATTCTGGGAGCGAGTCTGAGAAATTAGATTTTAGATTGTAGGGTTCATTTTGGCGATCGGTGCAAAGTTTCGACTCCGACCGAAAAACTATTTTTATTTTGGGATTGAGGTCAAAAATTGTGATCAGCTTAGGGTGCAGCGCAAGGTATGCGAGTTGCAGGGTAGAGGGTAGTAGGTTGCAGGGTGAGGCTAGGCGGGGAAACTCAAATTTCCCCCACTGCAAAGTTTAAGCATTTAATTCAAGGCTACCACTCGCAGGCAGACTCTAGCTCTAGTTTTAATGGACAAGCCCTGGGAGTGATAGGATTTCCGCCGAGCTTGAGCGCAGCCAGATTAATCAAGGATGCTAGCGGTTTGATGTCGCTGATCGGATTGTGGGTGAGGGTGAGATAAGTCAGGTTAGTCAAGGATGCTAGCGGTTTGATGTCGCTGATTTGATTGTTGTCGAGGAAAAGCTCATATAGTTGACTCAAAAATTTTAGGGGTTTGATGTCGTTGATTTGATTGCCGTTAAGAGAGAGACTATTCAGGTTAGTCAAGGATTGTAGCGGTTTGATGTCGCTGATTTGATTGTTGTCGAGCCGGAGTTCAGTCAGTTTAGTCAAGGATTCTAGGGGTTTGATGTCGCTAATTTGATTTTGGGTAAGCCGGAGATCAGTCAGTTTAGTCAAGTATTGTACGGCTTTGATGTCGGTAATTTGATTTTCGGTGAGCCAGAGCTCAGTTAGGTTAGTCAAGGACTCTAGCGGTTTGATGTCGCTGATTTTATTGTTGTCGAGCTTTAGTTCCGTGAGACTTGAAAGTTGTCTATCGGCAGCCTCGCACTCAGTAGTTCCCGCTTTCTCCAACAACACCTCAATAGTATGTTTAGTTTCAGGACTCAAAGAAGCCTTTTCGCGACACCAATCAGCAAATGTCCGTCCACTATCGCCCCGTTGTTTCTGAACGACCCATGAGGAAGGTTCATTTCCACTATTTTGCGACTGACTCGATACCACCAACATGAAAACCAGAATTAATAAAATCATAGGGAATAACCTCTGTGGATTTTTATATATAGCCTTTCTCAGAAAGATGAGGTACAATAACAGCAGTGTGTAAACCAGTTAAAAATATTTGACGATGTAACTTGTCCGAACGCAAACTCGATGGCTTTTCCTAACTCTTGATAATTAGTAGTCTTGATAGAACGGAGAATGATTTTAAGTTTTGACCACAAATTCTCAATTGGTGAAAAATCTGGTGAATAAGGTGATAAGTATATTAATTTTGCGCCTTTCTTTTCAATAGCTTTTTTGACTTCTTCTCCCAGGTGAATAGGACAATTATCCATCACCACACAAGCACCTTTCCAGAGTTTTGGTACGAGTTTTCTGATAATAAAAGCTTCAAATGTAATTGCATCAGTTCCGCCTATTAGATTAACCGATGTCAAAATTTCATTGACTGACATTGCTCCAATTATTGAGACATTTTTGCCACGTTTAGTTGGTTTGGGCCCCTTGGCTCTTTCACCTTTTAAAGACCTAGCATATAACCTAACCATTGCCAAATTAACTCCCGATTCGTCAAGGAATATTAACTCTTTCAAACTAATCTTTTTAATTTTTTCCCAGAACTCACATCGCAGGATTTGAACTCGGTCGGTGCCTTTGCCTGAAGGGAATAGAGTTTTTTTTTACAGTAATGTTTAAGAGTTTTATCATTCTTCCTATGGTAGCTCTACTAACGGAAAATCCGATTTTTCCATAAAGTAAATAACGGAGTTCTTCAAGAGTTGCATCATTATTTTCTTCAATCAATTGGGCCAAGATGAGTAGTTGCTCCGCATTGAGTTTGCCTTTGACTCCACATCGCTCAGTTCTCGGAGTAATGTTTTTTGTTTCACGATATTGTTTAAGCAATTTTTGTACAAAACTCAGGGCTACAGAAAAACGCTTAGCTATTGCTTTTTGTGAAATGGGTTCAGCATGATAAGTATCAAGGATTTTTTGCCTAAAATCAATCGAATAAGCTTTCATTTTTAACAATGTATGAAGAGGAGTACAAGTAAACGTGTTGTGAGTCAAGCAGATCGTGCTGTCAAAAAAATGCTATTATGTGTGGTATGGCTTTCGCGTGGCTTTAGTGAACCATGTAATTATAGTTCATTTGAGCTGATCTTCTCTGTTTGACCCTCACGAGTGACTGTCAGTAACATGATACCTCATTTTTCTGAGAAAGGCTATATTTCCCCATCTAGGACTTGAAATTGCAGAGGGTAAGTAAGTAGGCGCTGTAAAACGCAACCATGTAAACGATTGTAAAGTATCCAAATCCCCTAAACGTAAGTGATTTAGCCCTGTTTACATACTGTTACGTAGTTCGGTTTAATCCCGCCTACCTACTTACGTCAAGATATGAACCTATCCTGCTCTAGCCTTCGGGTGTGGCGTGTTAGGTATTTAGGGCTTGCTGGATAAGTGCAGAAAGGTTACACGACCTGGTTATGTGATCGTGCGCCAAAAAAAAGTGGGCAAGATAAACAGGTAAGGCGTTGCTGATTCTGGCGTATGAATAAACTTTTCACTTGATGTTACAAAACTCACTCTACTTGGCTTATAGCCATTCCGAAAACTTGAATTCACGCTTGTATTCAGCAACGCCTCATTTTCAGGTGTGATCGCGCAAAAAAGGAGTTTATGGACATTCAAAACCCATCGTTCAGACGGAAAAAGTGCCTCAAATTTCTGGGTGGTTCGGCTGTTGGGCTGGCGGGACTGCTGGCAGCCTGGATTGTGGGTGGCAACTATATGGCTTCTGTGTATGAAAAAGAAATCGAGCAGGATTTAGCAGCATTTGCCCAACGGTTTCCCAAAACTGAGCCGAATGATGCGGCATTGAAGTTGGCTGCGTCCCTTGCTAAAGTGGGGATCGGTGGAGCCAGGGCAAGTTTCTATTCTGTAGATCGCTCCATCGAGTCTAGGGCTGATTTTAGGTCTTCAGAGGACGATCGAAAGGCATTTGAAGAAATCCGACAAGAATTAACTCAGTATCTAAACGCTGAGATTTCCAAACCAAACGATACCGTAAATCCACCTTCAGAGAAATTACAGCGCTATCTCGCCTCCCGGCAAACGGCTTTAGCAGAACTTCGCCAGCAGGTTTTAAATAATGAAGTACCGCACAGGGGAACAGATATTACCTGGATTGTGGAAGGAGATGTGACGGCTCCCCTACCCAGTTATTTAGGGCAGGTTAATTTCCAAAAAGTTTTAGCCCTAGACATTCTAGAAAAATACCGTAAAGGTCAGACGGAAGCAGCAGCAGAAATGCTGGAAGTATCCTGGAAAATCAACCAGTCTTTAGCAGAAAGCCCCCTCCTAATCCCTCAACTTGTGGCTTTGATTGTGGCTACATATCCAGCAGGGGCGATGCGGAAAGCCGATCGCCTTCCCGCTCAGTGGCAACAGCGCTTGCTGGAACACGATTACCGCGAGTCGATATCGACATCCTTGCAGGGAGAATATTTGTCTAAGTTCAAATTTTCGCAAGACTTCGTTTGGAAATACTCGTGGTCTTCGATACTAAAAGCATCAGGCGCTTCTAGTGATGAGGGAATACTTTCACTATTTCAGACACTTCCGAGCGAAATTAACGATCCCCCAACTTTACAAGAAAAAATCTTAGACTGGACTTTATCTCATGTCCTGGTGTGGTTCAAGCCGCTAATCAAACCTTATATTCGCTTTTGTGCGATCGATAGTTATCACGCCTATAAACGATCACTTGCAGCATCTCGCCAGCAGAATGTTTGCGCTTCTGATTCAGCTACGGCAAAGGACTTCGCGTGGTGGAATTATATAGGTAGGACATCTACAAGTTTTCCCAGCCAAACCAGTAAAGCAGCCAAGTATATGTTGGATTTGGAACTCACTCAGAAAATTTTGGAAGTCAAAGCACTAGCAGCCAAAACCGGAAAATGGCCGGCATCGGTTCCCGATATGAAGTCATCTATTTGTCCGGGGGCAAAATGGGTGTATCGCGTTGCTCCGGATGGTACGATGTCGCTCTCGTTTAGCGAGAAACCCAAATGGTTGGAGGAGAGATTAAAGTACAAAGGGCTACCATTTACCTATAGCGACAAGACACCGCCCCAGCTGAAAAACCGAGCCTCTACCCGACCAAAGCGATGAGCGCACATCCCCAATGACAGTTTGCGATCATTGGTGCTGGCTACCATTGGCTAAGGAGCGGGGAAAAAGTGTCTCAGAACGCCAGATTTCCACGTACATCGACGTTGCTTAACCAAGATATGAAAAAAATAAGTTGAAAATCCCTAAGCTTTGTCGATACTGGTTTCTATGACTTGCCTATTAGCCTTTCATACCCTAAATCAGTAACGCCCATGCTCTCGAAAAACCTCATTGGTGCCGCAGGTGAATACTACGTTTGTGCCGAATTGTGTCGACGTGGAGTTTTGGCACTTGTCACGCCAAAGAATAACGAGATTTTTGATGTTCTGGCTTCGGATACTTTCGGCCAAAGAACAATCTCGATTCAAGTCAAAACTATGGCAATCGCCAACACACAAGGTTGGAAATTCGGGCCAAACATGAGCGTAAAGAAGAATAACCACAACTTGTATGTTGTTCTGGTAAATATGCACGACAATGGCACAAACGATTTCTATATTTACAAACACGATGAACTCGTGGAAAGAGTTAATCACATCTACGATGAGTACATGAGCAAGCCAAAGCGTGACGGGTCGGTGAGAAAAGAACCTGGTTTCCGTTGGTTCGACCACAAGTATTTTACAGATGATGACAAATCACGGAAGAATAATTGGGCGTTGCTCGGCTTCACGGCGCTGGCACTGTAACGCCCCAACAACAGGCTAACAAGGCGCTGCACCCGACCGCCTACAGTCCGCTCGTTTCTCGCTCCCGGACGGCTGCGGGTGAGCTTGGTCGTTATCTCGTAAAGGCTGCCTGACTTTGGAGATGATTCGGTATCGATCGAGTGTCAAATCAAAGCCCCTAACGCTTTTAATAAAATATGCAATTGCAACAACGACTGACTGAGATAGACCTGGATGCCTATTTTCAACGAATTGGCTATAGTGGTGACTGCTCACCCAGGCTGACAACGTTACAGGCAATTCATCAACGACATTCCCAAACGATCGCCTTTGAAAACCTCAATTCACTCCTGAAACAACCTGTGAAGCTGGATTTAGCATCCTTTCAACAAAAACTAATCAACGAGGGACGGGGTGGCTATTGTTTTGAACAAAATTCATTGTTGCGGGCTGTTTTGCTTGCTCTTGGCTTTCAGGTAACGAATCTAGCAGCTCGCGTGCTGTGGAATATGCCATCCGGGACGATCGCACCTCGCAGCCATATGGTGCCTGGGGGTCAATATTGATGGAGAGCCATACATTGCAGATGTGGGATTCGGAGGATTAACGCTTACCGCGCCGCTTGCTTTGACGCCGGATATTGAACAACCTACATCCCATGAACCATTTCGATTGATCGCAGTGGATCGCAGCTACATTATACAAGCATATATCAAGCAGGAGTGGAAATCCCTTTACAGATTCGACCTTCAGGAGCAAGAATTACCCGATTATGAGGTGAGTAATTGGTATGTTTCAACCCACATTCCGCAGTTCTGGCTTTGATGACTAAGGATTTTCATACCTTCACTGTAGGAAAAATATCTGTGCCTA
>NZ_JAUBTR010000017.1:0-109831 GCF_036705045.1 Microcoleus sp. BR0-C5 | reverse complement strand
GTAGGCACAGATATTTTTCCTACAGTGAAGGTATGAAAATCCTTAGTCATCAAAGCCAGAACTGCGGAATGTGGGTTTTAGGCAAATACGTAGCGAAATTCCTCCGCAGCGGCTCTCAACTGCTTCCTGAAGATTGGGAAGAAACTCCGGCTATTAACTGTTCGAGAGGAATTACACCGGAGTTTTTAGCAGAACACGGGTTTATTTAGCTAATATCATGTCTGGTCGTACGATCGAGAGATTCAGGAAGTTTTAGGTGAAGTTTTGTTACACTATCTACCCCATCCTATTTTGTGCTTATTATAATCATGCTTAAAATAGCGAGAAAGCAAGTCCAATATCTCACTTCTAAATATCGGTCGCGGCTCGTCGTCCTACAACTACTACCTCCTGCGTGGCATCCTTGATGAGGCGGTTATAGCGGAGGCTCGGGCCGTCGCTGCATCGCTACCCCAGCAGAAAGGTCTGTATAGTCGAAGCGGTAGCAATAAGATGTACGTCTATCTAGATCGATTACCATCCTTAGTCGCACTACTTCCTCAGCTTTTTGACCACCTCCACATTATAGGGAGCAATTTTTTTTGTAGCGAGCCTACTAACCCCAAGCACAACTCTCATGGGGAGTGGCATACAGGACATAGCCTCTACTTTGGCGTGAGAGGATCGGCTATGACATTGTGGATTCCCCTTCAGGATCTCAATGAGGACACGGGAGGACGGCTAAAGCTTTATAACGGCAAGTACATTAGCCAGATAGACGATCTGTTGAATTGTCAGGTGCGACACACGGGCAATAGCATCTCTAACGAACACTCCATCCTGAAGTTTCTCAACCATGAACTGGAGTCAGGCTGCAAGATAGAGAATATGTGTGTTGGTGATGCCTTGCTCTTTGACGAGATGCTCCCGCACCAGGCAGAGAAATGCCGCATACACCGAGAAGCGCTTGCTGTGCGTCTTGTGCTAGGCGATTACAGTCTCGACAAGGAGCTGATACAGCAGGTTCTTAAACGATACGAGACTGTTCCTGGAGAGAACGGCTATGCCGGGGAATATCTCGAAAACCTTCTGGAATACGGGGAATACCAGTTCCCTGGGTCAGCCGAGAGAACACAAATAGACCCCCCCACAGAAACAATGCCTGTGGAAGAACCTGAATTGAAACGAAATCTGTGGACGCGAGTTCGAGAACGAATGCAACGGTAAGACCGATTTTATCATTCGTACCGGAACAAATAGCGAACGCAGATAGTGCCGATAGTAATTAATTAAAATCTACCTGCGTTCATCTATGTTTTAAGATTTAATTAGGTGTTAATCAGCCGCCAGCAACAGCCGGAACAATACTGACTTCATCACCATCTTGGAGGGCTGTTTTTGAGCCATCCAAAAAGCGGATGTCTTCGCTGTTGACGTAGAAGTTGAGAAATCTGCGGGGTTCTCCCTTTTCATCACACAGGCTTTTTTTGATGCCGGGACAATTGGTTTCCAGCGATTCAATCAGTTCGGAAATGTTGTCACCGCCGCATTCGATGGTGGCTTGATTGTTAGTGAATTTTTGCAGGGGAGTGGGAATTAAAACTTTGACCGTCATTTTTTTAGTCCTTAGTCAGTAGTCAGTCCTTAGTTATCAGTCATTAGTCATCAGTCAACAGCTTAACAACTAATGACCAATGACCAATGACTAATGACTAATAAATATTAAACCGAAACTTGTTGCCATTCTAAGCGTTCGAGTGTACGGGCGCGTTCTAGGGCGCGCTCGAAGGCTTCTAGTTTCGGTTCGAGGGTGATGGGTTCGCCGATGTAGCCTTGAACTGCTTCTTGCGTTTTCAAACCGTTGCCGGTGATGTAAACGACGGTGGTTTCATCGGGATTGATTTTACCTGCTTCTACGAGTTTCTTCAAGACTGCGATTGTCGTGCCACCGGCAGTTTCTGTGAATATGCCTTCAGTTTCTGCTAGCAGTTTCATGCCTTCGATGATTTCGGTGTCGCTGACGGATTCAATGTTGCCGTTGGTTTTGCGGGCGATTTCCAAGGCGTACATACCGTCGGCTGGATTGCCGATCGCGATCGACTTAGCAATTGTATTCGGTTTCACCGGTTTGACGAAATCACGACCTTCACGGAATGCTTGGGCGATGGGGGAACAGCCGTCAGCTTGGGCGCCACTGAACCGGACTTTCTTTTCATCAACTAAACCGACTTCGATGAATTCTTGAAAGCCTTTGTAAATTTTTGTGAATAGGGAGCCGGAGGCGAGGGGAGCGACGATGTGATCGGGCAATTGCCAGCCTAGTTGTTCGGCAACTTCGTAGCCGAGGGTTTTTGAGCCTTCGGAATAGTAGGGACGCAAGTTGATATTGACAAATCCCCAGCCATGTGTATTGGCGACTTCGCAACAGAGGCGGTTAACTTGGTCGTAGTTGCCGTGAACTGCCATGACAGTTGGATTGTAAATCAGAGTGCCGAGGACTTTGCCTGCTTCTAAGTCGGAGGGAATGAAGACTACGCAGTCGAGTCCGGCGTGGGCGGCGATCGCAGCCGTAGAGTTAGCTAAATTGCCGGTGCTGGCACAGGATACCGTTGTGAAACCCAATTCTCTCGCTCTGCTGAGGGCGACTGACACCACTCTGTCTTTAAAGCTGAGAGTGGGCATATTGACGGCATCGTTTTTAATATAAAGATTTTTTAGACCGAGGCGGCGGGCTAAGCGGTGGGATTTTAATAGAGGAGTCATCCCAGTGCCGACATCGATGACGTTATCTGTAGCGACTGGTAAAAATGCGCGGTAGCGCCAGATCGAGTTGGGGCCGGCTGCGATGGTTTGGCGAGTGACGCTGCGGCGGATGGCGTCGTAGTCGTACTTGACTTCAAGCGGGCCAAAACAGCAATCGCAGACGTGCTTGGCTTGGAGTTCGTACTCTTCACCGCATTCTTTACATTTGAGGGCTGTGAAGGTTGCTGCTGTGGATTGGGTTCTGGTCGCCTGGGTCATAGCTCAACTCTCTAGTTTTGCGATGTTTTCTTAGTCTTGTGCAAGATTAGCACGGTCAATTTACCCCGTCAACCATACCCGATTTTTTTAGTCGGGATTGATTTTTTAGTGACTTTTGAGTTAAACACACCACTGTTTAACTTTGACATTTGGGCGGGCGAGACGCCCAACCCCTACTCCCCACAAGGATTTGACTTGTTTTCAGGATTGGGCTCTTAATCCAGATTGTCAGGCCCGCACGCGAGTTCGATCGAGATCAAGGATGATTTGCCGCCGGAATTGTTACAAAACTTAATAAATCTTTTTTGGGCTAAGAATTGGGCAGTAGTGCGATCGAACACAACTACAAAACCTCGAATTTTTGATTAACTGAGATGTTGCACCATTCTCAAGAACAGGCCGAAAAGCCTGTTCCACAAAAAAATTCATCTCTTGTGGAACAGGCCGAAAAGCCTGTTCATAAAAAGCTTATTGAGAATGGTGCAACATTTCAGATTAACCAACTTAGCCTACCCGCCACTGACGGGGGGGATGAGTACAACTTCGTCGCCGTCTTGGAGGATGGTGTCGGGGGAGACGAATTCCAGGTTGAGGCCGAAGCGAGTGCGATCGCGCCATTGTTCTAATTGAGGATATTGGGCGATCGAGCTTTCGAGCACTTGAGACACAGGGGTTTCGGGAGGAAGTTCTAGTGTAAGTTCCGAAACGCCGTAGGCTTCACCGAAGGCGGCGAACAGTTTAACGGTGATGGTAATCGAAGAGTTAGACACGGCTGTTGAGTGCGATCGACGGTTTGGCAATTATCAACTACACCATACAATTAATTAGGAATTAGGCGCGCCGAGGCTTAGAATTGAAAGCGGCAACCTCTAGTTAAGTTTTACCCCATCGGGTAAAGATAATAGTTGATTGCCGCAAAAAGTCTTAACAGGATTGTATGCCGATCGCTCTCACCAACCAGGCGTTAGAAGCAGTTAGCATCCACTTAGATGCAGCTAGCTAAGGTCTAGTTGGCTGCTGTTGAGGCTAATGCGAGAATATTTTTTGATGATGCGGTATAGATACTTTACCGTAATTGTGGGAGAGTACAAAAAGATCCCACTAAATTTAGCAGGCAACAACGCAGACAAGGCCTTGTCAACCCGCTTCCCTGACAAAAAATCAGGTTATCAAGTGAGGCTTGGGATGGTCAAACCTTTGCCATGCTTAGCAAGCTAGCCGTTCTATCTAAGAAGAATACTGAAGTTAACGCGATAGAAATATATGGCAAATAACGATTTTAAAGTGCTTCAAATTATTGAAGCTAAAGGCTGGTATGCCTTTGGGAGTACGAAGCAAAGCCAGCACGTTGAGAGATGGGTAAGACCTGTAGTGTGTTGGGTTTTAATAGAAGATAAAAAAAAGCGACGGGTTGTGACAGCTACCGCTAGCTATCAGATCCAGATTGACGACAAAGAAGTCGAGTTTTTTGCCCACGAAAGCGAAATTCAAGATCTGGAGAGTCTCCCGAAGTCTGTCTCGGTGTCAGAATTTCTGAAAACAGAAGATTGAGAGAAGGGCAAAAGGAGCTGATTTAACAAGTTATTAATTATTCCTTAGTGATTCCTTAAACTTGCTGTCGGATTCTATTTCAATGAGAGGCAGAGCTCTAGATGGGGGAGAGGGGCAGATGGGGACAGGGGGAGACTTTATACTTTTGCTTGGCCTTCTGCATCTTGTCTCCAATGCCTCAAGTACCGCAAAAAATAAAGAGGCCGGAAGATTGCTGGCAATGCCAACACGCTTCCGACCTTGCTGAATAACAGGGTATGCATATGTTTTTAAAGTATGGCAGGGATGCTTTTGAGATATCAAGAGGACTATTGCAATCACCCACTTTTGCTTTCAGGCTGTGTTTGCAAGGCTCCTATTATTTTAGACTGAGAATTTGAAAATTGAGAGGGGGGAGGCTTACAGGTTAAGGATTCTAGCTGTTTATCTGTAGCAGGTGCTACAAAAAATGGTGGCATTGGCGGACGATCGCACATTCTCGCTAAATTGTTTGCACTCAAAGCTGAAAGTTCGATCGCCCCCTGCAACGGCTGCGACTTCAAACCCCACTAACAACAGGTTCACGCTTCTGCTGCGACATCCGCCGCCCCAGCAGGGCCATCCGCACGCCACCGGCTGGCCCTAAAGTCACCCCTCGGCGTTTGGCCTGTACGGGCTTTTTCTCGGCCAATACGAGGTCGAAATCCCGCAAAATGGTTGCCAGCACCAGTTTCATCTCCAACTGCGCCAGCGCCAAGCCGATACAGCGGCGGCTGCCGCCTCCAAAGGGCAAATACTCATAAGGCGAGAATTGCCTCTCCAAAAACCGTTCCGGTTTAAATTGCAGCGGTTCTGGATACAAATCCTCCCGTCTGTGGGTCAAATAAATCGAGCCGATGACAACCGTGCCAGGTTCGAGTTGATGTCCCATCAGTTCCACGGGCGTGAGCACTTCTCGCGCAAATGTCAGCATTCCCACCGGGTAAATTCGCAGCGTCTCCTGACAAACTGCACTCAGGTAAGGTAAGCGGAAAATCTCCATCGGGTCGGGATTTTCCCCCAAACTGTCCAATTCTTGCAGCAACTTCTGGCGCACCGAGGGCAAACTGTGAATCCAGTAAAACGCCCAAGCTAGGGCCGTTGCTGTGGTTTCGTGGCCTGCAAACAGCAGCGTCATCAACTCGTCGCGCAATTCTTCATTGGTCATTGGTTGCCCGTTTTCGTCGCGGGCGGCCATCATTAAGCTGAGAATGTCGGTGCGGCTGGCGTCTGGTTGTAGTCTGCGTTCTTCAATTTCCCCGTCGATCAGAGCGTTAACTTTCCGCTGCCGCTGTTTCATGCGTCCCCAAGGACTCCAAGAACCCCAATCTTGCTGCATCCAGCCGAAAAACAGTATGCTCGATCGCAACGGAGAACCAGTCATATCCACGAATGAGGCAAGTAGTGGCCTGAGTTTTTGTAACCGCGGCCCGTCATCGAGGCCGAAGACAGCTTGCAAGATTACCCGCATGGTGACTTCCTGCATAGCGCTGCGGGCTACAAAAGGTCGATCAACCGACCATTTGCTGGCAACATCTTGAGCGATATCGCAAATTAGTTGGCCGTAGTTCCGCATCCGTTCCCCGTGAAAGGGCGGCATCAATAATTGGCGCTCGCGTTTGTGCCTTTCTCCTGAGAGCATAATCATGGATTGTTCTCCCAGCATGGGTTTGAGAATATTATTCAGGCGGCCTGGAGCGTGAAACGCGTTGCTGTTGAGCATCTCCTGGACAGCTTGCGGGTGGTGGATCATCACCAATGGTTTCCCGTTGTTCACTTGAGCTGTGAAAATGTCGCCGTATTGTTTGGCACATTTATCCATGTATGTCAGCGGATCGCCGATCCATTGAATTAGCTGCACAAAGGGTGGATCTGTGGGGCCGTTAGGTAGTGTCATAGGAATTACCTGGGTGTGGGTCACAGGACTTAGCAGCATCAAAAAACCTCAAATGGTTTGAAGGTTTATTCAATCCCTCCCAACCCTTGTTTTTAAGGGGAAAATTGCGTAAGTCCCATCTCCAATAATTTTAATAGCTTATTCTTTAACCGTGTTCAAAATGTCCTCTCCAAGCTCTGTAAAACGCACAGTTTTGATTTGCCAAGGAGCATAACTGGTTAAAGTTTGGCGCACGCCGCCGAACAAACCTAACATCTGACAACTCGACAGATTTTGCAATTTCTGCCGCGAATTTCCGGAGGCTCGCAGATCCACGGTAGCTATTCCCCGGCTGCGATCCATACTGAGCCGATAACCAACCAAACCAAGACTATCAAAAATCTGCTGCTTTAACACTTCATTAACAGCCAATGACATTAACTGGTTGTCTGGGCCTGTCACTGTTTCCGGCTTCAGAGTTTGACACAGATTGTCTACCTTATACACGGTAACGGTGACAGTATTCTCTGAGACGGCCGCACTGCCTAAAACTAAGGCAACAGAGTTAGAAGGCTGCGTTAATTGACTCGATCGAGCCTCAATTTGATTTCCCGTTAGCTGTAGGTGTTGGAACCCAGGGGCGCTTCGGGAGAGTTGGCTCTGGTTTTCGGTTGAGGTAGCTGCATCTGAGCTAGAACAACCGCTACCGCCTATCAAAATTAACCAAACGCCTAAATATCCTAACTGTTTGCAGATACGGTTCATAGTTTTTAATACTCCACTAAACGTCAGTGTATGGAGGGTGAATTTTGGTGGTAGAAAGCACTTAGACCCTGATTACACTCACTTAGAAGTATTTCCCCCAGTACGGAGATGAAAACAAGTTAAGAGTTCTTTTTAATACCTGGATTTTAGTGTTAGCTCCCGCAAGATGGGTTTTACCCCTCAGTGCAGTAACCCAGGAGTCTACCTGTCTCAGCAGATCAAGCTCGCGACCGAGCACGTAAGTGATATCAAATATCGTGTCACTAAGTGTGATGTACCCTTGCAATTCGAGCCATTCCAATATCTGAGGTAAAGAGCCTCTTTCCGGTTTGCGACAGCCCGAGCTGGATTAGTAGTAATGAGGACAGAATTCCGACTGGCGCGCGCATTTTAATGTCGGCTTCGGAGCGCTTTTTTTAACAGCGCCGAAATCGCCGTTAGAGGAAACGTGCAAGTCGCGAACAATATCAAAACTTACGCATCAAGAGCAAAAAAACCGGGTTTTTTAACCAGGCATAAGGGCTGCAACGAAGTGTTTTCGTAAAAAAAACTGGTTTCTGGTCAAGTCGCGAAGAACATAATTTCCAAGTCAGCGGAGTTGTAACGAACAAGCGTGTCAAGGGTGTTATCGCAGCATTCGGTGATTTTTGTGCCGAATCTCATAAAACACAGGGAAAAAATCATGAAACAGCAATTATTGACAAAAGTTTTGGTGGCAACAGCCATCGCCCTCAGCGGCCTGACGGTTGCTTCTGGACCGACTTACGGTCGGCGAGCATCGGGGGAAAGTGGATTTTGGTGCAGTACCTCGACCGGTGCGCCGGTGACGGTGTACCAAAACGCTCAAGGTGCTGTAGAGCCTTGGATTGAGTGGACTTCCGATTATTTCTCCGGTTCTGGCTACGATCCGGCAACTCGGTGTCAATTAGTGAGTCAACGCCTCGAAACCTATCGCCGCCAACGAATGCTTAAGTACATTACTGCGGGCCAAATGAACGGCCAGAACGTCATCTGCACGGCGAATCAAGTCAATGGGCGGTGTCAAAATTTGATTTATACCCTCAGACCCGGCCAAGACCCGATCGGCTCTTTGTATAATTTGTTGGCTTGGCGCCAAGGATATGTCGGGATGCCGTCTTTTGATGAAGCCAGTAATATTCCTTACATTGATGTCAGCAAAAAGCTAGGGGAAAACATGGATGATGAGGCGCAACTACCCCCTTTTCCCCACCGTTCGGACAGCCTTAAAGATTGGCAAATTTTCCATCCCATCACCAATTCCAAGGATTGAGGTGGAAAATTTGGCGCGTCAAACAGCGCTACGCATCCCGACGAGAATATCTTCTGCTTCTGGGACGATCGTCCCAGAAGCAGGGCCAAACCTATACGGTGCTGACTAACTAGCAGGTTGTGGCGATCGGACTTGTCACCGATGACGGCCTCCTCTACCCACTGCTAGGAGTTCCGAGGCTGCTGGGCTATACCGAGCGGGCGATCGTTCTGTTTCGTGGCGCGATCGAGTATAAACTAGCACTATTTATGCTTGAACCCGGATCGGTGTCTGAGGCAATGCTGGCAGTGGGCTTTCCTGCAGGTGCTGAGGTTGGGAGTTTCGCTGACCACGAATTTCAAAGGTGGTATCCGCCACGTGATTTATCTCGCGCAAGTCAATCCAAAATCGAAAATCGAAAATCCTCAAGAAAGAGCATTTATCCGTGGGGTCGCCTCTAAAATCTAAAATCTAAAATCTAAAATCGATTGACGCGGGCTTCGTTTCGGTGCTGCTACTCAAATCTTTGCCTCAAGGTTATAGGTTGGGCTATACAAATGAGGTTAAAATCGGTATGAGTCGCGACCCGATTTTTAATGCCAAAGGTTTCTTGATTGGGATTAACGGTAGGGGCAAGTATCGAGATCCAAATTTTGGCGTCTATGAAGAATGAAGATGGAAGTGAATCAACAGCGGAATTATTGGAGAAAATGGTTAAATCCAGTTGGGGAATTCCGATTAGTATATATTGGCAGTTCGCCTCGTTTCATCTAGGGAGTTATCGATGAATGTGTGGAGTTTGCGGTTTGACGCGCTGACAATCATCTTGACAGGTGCATTAACAGTGACGGCGGTTGTCAGCCAACCATATGCTGCCTGTGCCAAAACAGCCGAAGAAATTGCCCAGCTAGCGACCTTGACAACTGTGCAAGTCAACAATACGCTGGGTTTTTTTGCTAGTGGATCGGGAGTAATTATTGCCAAACAGGGTAATATTTACACGGTTCTGACAGCTAATCATGTGGTGGCAAGCCTCGCTCAAAAATACAGCATTCGCACTCATTTGGAAAAGGATTATGCTGCGATTAGAATACAGCGCCTACCGAAAAATGACACGGATATAGACTTGGCTTTGATACAGTTTCAGAGCAGAGAACAGTATCCAGTAGCACCAATGGGCGAGTCAGAACGTGCTGTTGTTGGTTCTGCTATTTACGTTTCTGGCTATCCGCTGCCAATTTCGGGAGTTGAACGAAAACTTGAGTTTACTACTGGTATCATCTCTTCTCGCTTGGGCAGCGCCTCATCAGGGTATCGTCTGCGCTACCAAGCTGTAACCAGGCGCGGGATGAGCGGCGGGCCTGTATTTAATGCTGATGGCAGGGTAATAGGAATTCACGGCCAGGGGGATACTGTTGGAACAATTATGAGTCAGTGGAACGGTCAGATTGAGGAGATAAAAACGGGGTTAAATGCGGCAATCCCGATCGATGCTTTTATGACTTTGCTATCACAAAATAAGCGTAACGGCTTTGATATTCTCAGCAATCTTTCTATCAGCAGCGCCTCTAGTCAAAACCAGCCGAATCGGGCTTATGGAGGATTTGTATGCGATACCTCCACGGGCGAGCCGGTGACTGTGTATCAAAATCCGCAAGGGTTCAGGGAGCCTTGGATTCGCTGGAATTCTAATTTCTTTTCTAGTTCGGGTTACGATCCTCTAACTCGCTGCCAACAAGTGACTCAGCGCCTTGAGAATTATAACCGAAATAAACAGCTAAATTATGTAACTGTGGGTATTGTAAATAACCAGAAAGCGATTTGCACGACTAGCCGCGTTAATGGGCCTTGCGAAGGTTTGATCTACACGCTGCGCCGCGATCAAGATCCGACTCCTGCACTTAGCAGTTTTTTTGTTTGGCTGCGGAATCAAAAGGCTGTGCCTTCTCTTTCTGAAAGCGGTACTGTGCTGTATATCGATGTCCGGGAACGGCTGGAACAATTTTAGATTGGGGATTTAAGATTTTAGAGGGATGAGTAATGGGTAAACACAGAACCCCGACTTTTTTAAAATAAGTCGGGGTTCTCAAACAACTACTTATTAGCTGAAAAGTTGACATATTTTACTTATTTATCACTGACATAATAGAACTCTTGATTTTTTGGAACACGGAAGCTATAAAATTACTCTTACATTAATCTAACTCAAATTTTTCAGGTATCAAGCATGACAGCAACTACCCCGCAGGCAACGTCAACAACGCCCGCTTTTTGCGAAGGCATTCAATATTTTTCTGAAACAGTCCCTGGTTTTGATACTTATGGGAAAACACCTGCGATCGCCGAGGGGAGCAAGTCGATCGCCGATCCTGCCGATCCCGTCGCCGTCTTTCAAACGATGCTGGGAGCAGACGCCCTGCGCTACCTGACGCTGCAAGTCACCGCCAGCAAGGCATCGGGACATCCGGGGGGTTTTGCTAGCCAAGCTGAGGCTTATGCCGCTTTGGTGATGCTCGGACACAAGAACATTGTCACCGAAGTCGGCCATCACGCGCCGGGATTTTACAGCGCCATGTTCCTCGATCGATCTTTGGAGGATATGGGAATTGTTAACGTGCAGCAAGTGCGCGATAAATTCCGAGAAAAAGACGGTTTATTAGGACATCTTTCCGGTTTCATTCCCGGCCTTTTAGCACCGGCAGGCCCCCTCGGACAAGGGCAGCATTTCGCAATGGCTGGAGCACTTTTGCACCCCGACAAACTGTTTGCTTTCACAATGGGCGACGGCGGCATGGGCGAACCTTATCCGATGAGCAGCATGGCGCATTTCCACACTGCTTATCCCAAAGCTACTAACTTTTTGCCAGTGTTAGTTTGGAACGGATATTCTCAGGAACATCACAGCATGGTTTCGACTAAAACTAATGCTGAAATGATTGCTTATTGGCAAGGTAACGGTTTTGAAGAAGTTATCTTAGTTGATGCTAAGGAATTTGACGATAAAAATCAACCGGAAGATTATGTTGACAGCACTGCTTTTTCGCTCGAACAGCGGATGGCATTTACCAAATCTGTTTTACAAGGAGTTGACAAAGCGGCAAAATCTGCTCTCGGCGGCAAATTAACTGCGTTTATTATCAAACAGTTAAAAGGTGCCGGCGTCCACGCGCGCGGAGCAAAATCTCACAACCTTTATCCGAAAGATACGCTGGATGCTCCGCACATTATCAGTGCTCTAAAAGAGCGCGCTTTGACTGCTGCTGCTTGGGAGTTGGTGCGGACAAATTGCGAGCGTGCGGGCGGCGGGCCGGCGGCGAAAACAGTTGTTACTGAGTTTACATTGCCGCTGGCAGATTTAGGCGAATTACCTTTAGAAGAATTTGCAGTTGGGGGAGAACCGAAAATTTCGACAACAGCAATGGGGCGTTTGGTAGGGAAAGTTGGCGAGCGCGATCGGACTTTTCTTGTGACTAATGCTGACGGCAACGAAGCATCGGCAATTGCCAATATCAACCAAGCTCTCAAAATTATTCACCCAACGACAGATGACCTGTACAATCAATCGCCCAACGGTCAAGTTTACGAACCTTTGAGCGAAGATGCTTGCGCCGGTTTAGCTGTAGGTTTATCGCTATTCGGAGCGCGGAGTTTGTGGTGTTCCTACGAATCTTTTGCCATCAATGGTTTACCAATTTGGCAAACTGTAACCCAAGCAATGGCAGAATTGCGCCGTCCAACTCCGGCAACTGTCACTTTATTTACAGCGGGTGCATTGGAACAAGGCCGCAACGGTTGGACGCACCAACGGCCGGAAATTGAGGCTTATTTTGCGGCGATGATGCGGAACGGAAATGTGTTTCCTTTGTTTCCACCGGATGCTAACAGCATTCAAGCTTGTTATGAGTGGGCTTTGACTGCTAAAAATAAGGGAGTTGTGATTACTGCAAGCAAGTCGCCGCTGCCAATTCGCACTACTTTTGAACAGACTCGCCAAGGCTTGCAAGACGGTGCAATAGTTCTGCACGAAGTCGATTCCCCGCAAGCTCCTCACAATCAAGGAGGGAGCAAGAAAGTTGTGTTTGCAGTTGTCGGCGACATGACGTTAATGCCAGTGTTTGAAGCGGCGGCATTTTTGGAAACAGAAGGGATTGGAGTGCGGATTGTTTCTGTTGTGAATCCCCGGCGTTTGTACCGTGCTAGCGATGTTGCTTGGGATACTTGTTCGGAAGCTGACGGCGGCTTTTTGAGCGATGAGAAATTTGCCGAATTGTTTGGCGGAGATGCCTTAATTGGCGTGACAGGCGGTGCTTCTGGGATGTTGGAACCTGTGATGCTCCGCAGCAATTGCAAGCGGGATACTTTCGCTTGGAAGCGGGGGGAAACTACTGCTAGTGCTGGTCAGTTGATGGCGTTTAATGGGTTGACTGCTGAGGCGTTGACTAAAAGGGCGATCGAGCTAGTTCATTAAGTTAGAATGTGAGTGAATGCCCCTGCCTGGTTTGTGCTGGGTAGGGGCTAGTAATATTTAAAATAGGATGGTGATACTTGTGACTGCACAACTTTTAGAAGAAATAGGTACGCTTGCGGAACAGCGATTGATTCTCCCCGGTTATTATACTTGGGAGCAATTTGAGGCGATCGAATCTTTGATGGCCGACTCTCCTGGTTTACGGATAAGTTATCTTGATGGGTGGATCGAGTTTATGACACTGGGCGAAGCACATGAAAGCTTTAAAAAAGCGATCGCTATATTAGTGGAAGCATACTTTTTTGAACTCGGAATTGAATTCTTTCCTGTAGGGAGTGCAACTCGCAGAGATCGGGCAAGAGATGTATCATTTGAACCAGACGAGTCTTATTATATAGGTTCAAGAAAAGAGCATCCCGATTTAGCCGTGGAAGTAACGATTACTAGCGGTAGTACAAATAAACTAGCTAAATATCTGCGACTTCGCATTGCTGAAGTTTGGTTTTGGGAAAATAATCGGCTTGCTGTTTATCGGCTGCGCGAGGATGATTACGAGCAAATTTCAAGAAGTGAGTTTTTGCCGGAATTGGATTTAGAATTACTGGTACGTTGCGTTTTAATGCCTTCAAGGATTGAGGCAAGGACGGAGTTTCTTAATGGGGTTCGGCAAGGGGGTTGAATGCTGAGGAGTTGGTAAAAAGTGCGATCGTCTACGAGGGCTTCGCTAACGACTTGATTGGTTAAGGTAAAATGTGACCGACAACCATTGGCTCTCACAAACAACCTTTGCGCGCTCAACTCCAACGATTGGTTAGACTTGTAGGTGTAAAGTTACTAAATTATTCCTATCTCTCTTCCTTCATCTGCGTGAATCAGCGTCAATCCATTGTCATCTGCGGTTAATAAGTTCTCTTTTTTTAACCGCAGATGAGGGCAGATTAACACAGATTAACGCAGATGGATTAGATCGAGTCCGGTTGCACGATCCTTGATTTTTGGCTGTTGAGTAGATTTGACGCCCGACGATGCTACCGGATTTGATATGATAGGATTCTAGAGCCATACGTGCAGCTTTAACCTAATGCTGAGGGGATAATTTATTCTGAACTTTTCCTGGTTGGCTGTTAAATAAGTTTGCTTTGTTGGCTGGGAATATAGCGAGAGTGCTAGAGGTTGTGCTGCGACGGGACATCAATATTGTGTGAAATATCTGTCTGAATTTTATTGCTTTTTTCCCCGCAAGCCATCAACCAAAAACTCATCATCGATCGATCGCCCGCAGCTACAAACTCATCCCGCGAAACCAGATAGCTTTCTATTTCTGACTCTGAAATCAACCCTTGTTTGACCATTTGCAAAATGGGCCCGGAGTCAAGTAAGGGTTGGAACGCTTCAATTCCTATTATATCGCTGTGGCTGACAACGGCTTCTAAATCAACGCTAACAAACCCAGCTTCTTTGAGAATGCGGCACAGATTTCGCCCGACGCATAAATTGCCGCCCCGCGATGCTATCACCTGCTTGAATTTCTCCCGGACAATCTCGACTGACCAAGGTGGATTTGTCAGCCAAAACAGATCCGCGTCGCTATCAATAATCACCAGTTTGCCGCCCGGTTTCAAGATGCGGAATATTTCTCTCGCTGCTGCGACGGGATCTGGGAGGTGAACGAACAGCAAACGGGCGATCGCAAAATCGAAAGTGTTAGCCGCCAAACCAGTATCCCCAACCGATGCTTGGATGCGATCTACTCGTTCGCCCCCTTTGTCCTGTAAATATGCTACTGCTTTTTCGTGCAGTACCGGGTCAATTTCTACCGCTGTTACTGAACTGTTGGGCAGCAATTCTAATAGTTTTTCGGTGAAAAATCCCGGCCCGCTACCCGCTTCCAAAACATTCATCCCGTCGGCTAAACCGAACCACTTTAAAGTGCGCGCTTCCTTTTCCCAACTGAGGAGAACTTGAGCTTTTAACCGTTGGATTTCTGCGTCAAGTTCCAGATTGTACGTGCTTGCTTTATATGAACCTTCTGCTGTCATAAAATCATTGCTTTTACCGCGAAACTGGTGGCTGTAAAACTTTAGCATCATTTGCTATTTCCGCTGATTCCAAAACCTGCTCTAAAACCGGAGTAGGAATGGGCACTTCTTCAACTACCTGATGCTTTTCCAAAGTCAAACGAGACTGGGACGAACCCGACAATCTTTTCAACAATTTTGGTGTCGGATCGTACAGCAAATAAATAATTCGATCGCCTGCTTGCCAAATCTGGGTCGCCGACACTACTTGCAAGTACCCCTGCCTTTCCAGTAGCAGCGGCGCTAACTCCCCGGCTTGAACCAAAGCTTGCAAGTGAGCAATCTGAAACTGCAAGCCCTCTGTTTTTAACTCAGTTTCCCCCAATTTTACTTCGCCGTCGCTCAAATATTCGTTCCAATCCTTCAGCGACAAATCGGAGACAAAAGCTTGATTGATTTTAGCCTGATTTGCAGGCGTATTTGTTTGCGGATCTTTGGGGAATATTGCCAAAACTCTCGGCGGTGCAAACTCTTCGGCTGCTCGCTGAGCTAACACTAAGTTTACCTCGCCATTGTTAGTCATTGCCAAAAAAGTTCCCATCGATTCCAGTCCGGCTTCTTCTAACACGCTGTGGTCGAGAGCACTGCTCAAAAACACCCGCAAACCCTCTCGTTCTGCTTGTTCGCAAGCTTCCGGATTTGTGTCGATAATTGCCACTGATTCTCCGCGTTCTTGAAACAAGCGAGCAATTAATCTGCTCAAAGGATTTGACCCGACAATTGCAGCACCGGTTGCCGATTTTGAGGTGATGCCCAACAGTTGAGCGATCCGGCCGGCGGTTAGTCCCTGGACGAAAACTGTCATAATAATTGTTAGGAAAACTAAGGCTTTAATCGAGTCGCCACCGTTGATTCCCCGCTGGGTGAGCAAAATTGCAAATAAAGATGCGATCGACGCTGAGACAATTCCCCTCGGCGCTACCCAACAAACAAATAATTTCTGTCGCCAATTTAGTCCGCTGTTCCAAGTACACAACCAAACATTGATCGGCCGCACTACCCACATTAAAGCTAAAACTGTAAACAAACTTCCCCAACCGAGGGCGACCACACTAGCGAGGGATAAATCGGCTGCCAGCAGCACGAACAGCATGGAAATAGCCAGGACTGTCAGTTGCCCTTTAAACCTCCTCAGCAGCCTTTCTTCCGGCACAGCAGCGGCTCTGAGGACGATGCCGGATAGAACTGTTGCCATCAGTCCCGATTCGCTGCGGATTTCTTCTGCTAAGCCGAAAAATCCCCACAAACCGGCTAAAACTACTAAGTTTTTGAGGTCTTCTGAGAGAAATTGCGATCGCTTGAGAATGAATCCCAACAACCAACCGCCCGCAACTCCGATGACTGCGCCAACGAAAAGCCGCACGATTAAATCTCGGAACAAAACCACCAAATCAGCATTGCCGTTTAAAATAATATTCAGCACCAATACCGCCAGAATTGCCCCGACAGGATCGATTAAAACGCCTTCTGCTTCTAGCAAGGCGGCGACTTGTTTGTCAACAGAGACTTGTTTGAGCAAAGGGCCGATTACTGTCGGGCCGGTGACGACTACTAGAGAAGCATACAAAAATGCGATCGGCCAGGGAAATTCCCCCAACCAGTGTGCGGCCATTCCGCCGCCAATTAGCGTAATTAATGTGCCTACTGTAACTAAATTGCGGATGCTGCCGGAAAGTTTGCCCAAATCTCGCAATTCCAAATTCAAGCCGCCTTCAAACAGAATTAAAGCTACGCAAAGGGATACCATAACTTCCAAACCGCTGCCCAGCAGATTGGGGTGCAGCACTCCCAAGCAGTCTGGGCCGGCTAAAATGCCAAACAACAGCAAAAATACGATCGCCGGAACTTTCAGATAGGCGGCCAGAACTTGAGCGCTGATGCCACAGATGACGGTCATGACCATCAACATGGTGATGTTAAAGGGGATTTCCATAGATATAATTGTTACAGGCTGCCCGCTTAGTTTTAAATGTTCGATCGCGGGTAATTGGAGTGCAGGCGCTATTTTCGGCGCAGCTTACAAACTCGGCACGGCCCTGGATTTTTCCCAATAAGATTAAAAAACCTTGATAGTCGCTATAACTTTATCAGATAATTCTCTTGGCGTCAAAGATGGCAGCTAGCTGTAGCTAAGCGAGAGATTGTCTGTTATGTTCGAGAGTCCGATGGGGATGCGGGCACAGAGGGAGAGGATTTGACGAATTTTGATGGGGAGTCAATCTCCAATCTCAAATAGCAAGATTTGCCAGCTTTTCCATTATAGAGCCTTTTAACCCCAGATTCATCTGTGGAGTCAATCTCCTATCAAAAAGCTCACATCTCAAATCGATCGCCCTCAGACTCATCTTTAGAGTAGAGTTGCCATCTAAAATCTCAAATCTCAAGATTCCTCTGTAGAGTCAATCTCAAATCTATAATCTATAATCTATAATCGACTGGCATTCTGCCACCTGCGAAAAAACTCCGAGAGAATGGCCGGGGAAATTCGCCCTTCCAGCCAATCTAAAGCCTGGTTTTGCTGGGGTGCTGCCCGATAAAATTTGCACGCATCTATTAGCCGAATCGGAGAATTAGTGACAATAGATTGAGAGCGCCATTTTTGTGCAAACTCGGTAATAATAGCCGGAGAAATTTGTTTTTGCAGCCAATCTAAAGCTTGGTCTTGTTGTGCTAAACCGCGATAAAATTTGCCCACATCTATCAATCGCAAATTACTGTCTTGAGGTAAGGTAGTTGCCCGCCATTTTTGAGCAAATGCCCCTAAAACAGAGGGAGGAACCTGACTTTGCAGCCAAATTAAGGCAGTATCTTGGCTAGCCTTAGCTTGATAAGACGAAAATATCTGAGTCAGCCGCACGTCTGATATGGGAGTGGGAGTCGGCTGCGGGACTGGTGTCGGGGCTGGAGGGGGGACAACTACTTTGGGAGATTTTCGCATCAAAGCGGCCCAGATTTTGAGGCCTGCAATGCCGTCTGGATTGAGACCTTGAGATTTCTGAAACGAGATGAGGGCCGCTGTGGTGGTAGCTCCAAATTTACCGTCCATCGCGCCTTGATAAAAACCTTTAATTCTTAATTCCCTCTGGATGTCTGCAACTTTATAACTTATGGCGCCTTCTCGGACGCTTTCAAAAATATTGGTGTCTACATTGCCCGATACGCCGGAGACGCTGCCGCTGTCGCTGTATTGCCAAAAAGTCCAAGTTTTCCAGCCGCCGGGAACCCAAGGTTCCTCAGCATTGGTATAGTGAGCAATCCACAGTGGGTAATCGGCAAACCGTTTTGTCCCCAGATTATCCCAGAAAGCGGGGTAAGTGTAGATAATCGGCCGCATCAAGGTGGCTTTTTCAACTGCTTCTAACCAAATTGCGGCTCGATCGCACAATTGATCCACACTCAAACCGCCTGTAGTTTCCATATCCAAGACTGGCGGCAAATCCCCCGCTTCGAGTTTTACAGTTTTCAAGAACAAGTCTATTTGTCCTTGAATGCTGCTTGCAGGTTGAAAAAAGTGGTAAGCACCGCGTTGAATCCCCGCCGCTTTCATCGCCGCCCAATTGCGAGCGAAACTTTGGGCAACGAACGTTGCACCCTCGGTCGATTTGACAAAACTGAAGGTAATACCATCCCTGGCAACTGCTTGCCAATTGACATTGGGCTGGTAGTCGGAAACATCTATACCGCGAATACTCATATTACCAAGAGTTGAGAAAAGCTGGTTTGCTCTGAAGCAGCGACTCGATTAAGGGTACATTAATTTGTAATGCTAAGTCGCTAATTGTTTTTTTTGGAAGGGAGATGGTGCACATGAACTTGGATCGAATAGAGCCCGGCCCTGGTCAAGAGTCTGTTTGGGATTACCCGCGTCCCCCTCGGCTTGAGGAATCGACCAAACACGTACGGATAATTTTTAATGGAGTGACGATCGCCGACACGCGCCGTCCTCAGCGGGTATTGGAGACCAGTCACCCTCCTGCCTACTATATCTGCCCCGATGACATCAAAATAGAATATTTGCACAAAACTTTACGGGGTTCTTGGTGCGAGTGGAAGGGACAAGCCGGTTATTACACTGTGACGGTAGAGTCGAAAGAAGTAGTCAATGCGGCTTGGTTTTATTCCAATCCTAATCAGGTTTTTGCAGCTATTAAAGATTATGTGGCTTTTTATCCCAGCAAGATGGATGCCTGTTATGTGGACGGGGAATTAGTGCAATCTCAACCAGGGGATTTTTACGGCGGCTGGATTACCAAAGATATTGTCGGCCCGTTTAAGGGAGGGCCAGGAACTTGGGGGTGGTGAGGGAAGGTTGAGTTTTGAGTTTTGAGTTGAGAACAGGGGCAGAAACCACGTTTTTTTATGCAAAACCTGGTTACAGCCTCGACCCTGGTTTAAAAACCAGGTTTTTTGAGTTTGTATGCACCGTCAATGAGTTGAGCAATGGCGCCGAGATCGTTTTTTTGTGCCGTAAAAAGCCCATCGTAAAAAATCCAGAATAATTCAATAAATCTGTAATTTAGTGAGCATGAATCAATGCAATGCAGCTAGGGCAAAAACTAAGGCAGCAGCTTATTCCATTCTTAAGAAATAGTGTAGTAAAAAATACGGACACTGGTAATAAATAAATAATTATATAATTTAAGAGCTGACACTAGCTTTGTTGCTGGTTTATTGTTTATTCGGATCTGCGCTGTGTCTGTTGAATTTATTGAGCCGTCTAACTCGGCAGAAAACTTACCCCAAAATTTATCTTTAGAGTCTACCCTTAAGGATCTGGCTCTCTTCAATTTTCAGGTTGACTCCTCATATCTCGCCAAAGAAGTAGCTCGGTTGTTTCAATCTCACCCGCTGCTTCCGGGAGTTATCTTGACCGTAAATGGGGAATTTTTAGGGATGATATCGCGTCGGCGATTTATGGAACGCATGAGCCGCCCTTACGGAGTAGATATATTTGCTTGCAGACCGATTATAGCCTTGTATCAAATAGCTCAAACCGATATTTTGATTTTACCTGGAGTAGCCTTAATTGTCATGGCTGCTCAGCGCTCCGTGCAGCGACCGCCGGAACTGCTTTACGAGCCGATTGTTGTGCAGTTAGAACCTCAAGTTTACCGATTGTTAGACGTGCATCAACTCTGGGTAGCTTTATCCCAAATTCACCAACAAGCTACTTGGTCTATGAGCGAACTTTATTACAATTTATCGCTCACGCAATCCGAGTTAGAAGCAGCTAATTCTCAATTAAAAGCAGCTAATTCCGAATTGTATCGCCTTGCCAACTTAGATAGCTTAACTCAGATTGCCAACCGCCACTGTTTTAACGAATACTTACATAAAAAATGGCAAGAATTGGGAGAAGCAGCAGCAGAACTATCTTTGATTTTATGCGATGTTGACTTTTTTAAGACATACAACGATACTTATGGACATCAGGCGGGAGATGCTTGCTTGCAGCAGGTAGCCAAAACTATTGTTGAGGCTGTACATTACTCAGCAGGCGCAGTTTCGGGGGAGACTCTGGTAGCTCGTTACGGAGGTGAAGAATTTGCGGTAATTTTACCCCGCACTTCGTCTGAAATAGCTGTTTGGATTGCAGAGCAAATTCGAGTTTGGGTAAAAGAACTAGAAATCGAACACATTAATTCAGCGGTGTGTTCTTTCGTGACGCTGAGTTTGGGGGTAGCGAACACGCTTCCTCAGCCCGAAACTTCCCAGGAAAACCTGATTGCAGCGGCAGACCGTTCGCTTTATCAAGCTAAACACCGAGGGCGCGATCGAGTAATTTTAGATTTTAGATTTTAGATTTTAGATTGGAAAAAGCGATCCACGGATTTATCCGTGGGCTTGTTTAATGGTTTCGATCACAGATTGTCTGGCAAATCGCCGATCGACCTCCCGATGCTAGCCAGCAATTTCTCCAAAGCTTTCATCTGCTTGACGGTGAACGTCGGCACATTCTTCCCCAACTCCCAACGACTGATTGTTTGCGACGAAACGCCAAGCTCTCGCGCCAAATCTTCCTGACTCATCTCCAGTTCTTCCCTGAGCTTCTTCAAATGCGACTCTTCATCTTCAGGTCGCGGAACGGGCTTTTTCGGCATATCCTCGATCGCACATTTTTTATATAAGATGCTTAAGCATCTTGACTAAACAATAAATTGATTAGACAATATGTTTAATAGCCAGTCCAGAACCGTGGAAAGTACAAGGACTGGCTCTAATACCCCTTTGGAAAGGAGCATGAATCGATTATGCCTTACAAACAGCGTCTGAATTCCTGGATTATTGTTCGCCTGCTTCCCAATTTACAAAGAAGCGTCGTGGGTCGGTTTCGCAGTTGGTCGGATGCAGACGGTCAGATCCGCATTTTGCGACAGTTGTTGCCGGAAGCTCGCCTAATAGTCGTGTTCGATCCGGGCTCTCGCTCGTAAATTAGTTTTGAGTTTGGAAGCGATCGCGCAACGGTACGGCGGATAGCTGGGGAGGTGCGATCGCTCCTTTCCAGCAATCTTTGCGATAAAATGTGGAAAAGTATTTAGCTGTGACGCATTTTTAAGCTATGGATCTCGCTGGTACTCTTGCAGAAATTATTAGTTTGAGCGTTAATGACAGAATTCGCTTAGTACAAGCGATATGGGACAGCATAAGCGCCGATCCCGAACATCTTGAATTAACCGAATCTCAAAGGATAGAACTATCTCGCCGCCTGCTAGACCACGAAACAAACCCCAATGCGGTTATTTCTTGGCAACAAGTAAAAGCTAGAACAATGGCGAGGTTGCAACAGTGAGCCTTTCTATTGTCCTGCGTCCGGCTGCACAGGAAGAGTTTGATGAGGCTGTTGATTGGTACGAGCAACAAAGTGCAGGACTAGGAGTAGAGTTTCTCAATCGTGTAGAAGAAGCACTCGATCGAATTAGCGCGACGCCAGAAGCTTACTCAATTGTTTTCCAAGAAATGAGGCGGATTGTCGTGCGAAAGTTTCCCTACTTAATTTACTACCGTGTTGAACCGGAGCAAATTGTAGTTCTCGGGATATTTCACAGCAAGCGAGAGCCGAAAACTTGGCAGTCACGAGTCTAATAATTTTATGAATAGGAGATATATCGGGCGATCGTCCCGTGCCTACAAAGACTCGCACCAAGCACGCTCCGCCGTCCAGTGTCTGTCGGAAGATTCATAAATCCTCAACCCATCCAACCCGGCATTTTGGAGCATCTCCTCAACTTCATCCAGCGTAAATGCTGCTTGCAACGAATCGCTGAATAACTGTTTCTGATGCGCGTTGCAATCTCCCGCATACAGATTGACTAAATTATCCCTGATTTCCGCTTTTTCCGGCCGCAGCAAATCCCGCAAAAAAATTGCTCCCTGCGGCTTCAACACCCGCTTGACTTCCTGCAAAAACGGCAGTGGATCGGGCAAATGGTGGATAATGCTGTTGGAAATCACCATGTCAAAATAACTGTCTGGATACGGCATGGCTTTAGCATCGATTAATTCGAGACTAATTTGCGATCGCACGCCTGCCTTTTCCACATTTTCGGCCCCGACTTTCAGCATATTTGCCGACAAATCAATGCAAGTCAATTTCCATGCTGGCCGGAGTTGAGAAATTGCGATCGGAATCCTAGCAGTACCCGTCCCCGCATCCAAAACGTTTCCAAAAACCGGCCCCAACACCGCAGCACTCTGAGCAAAAGCAGCATTAACCTCAGTAAAGTCCATCGAATCGTATTCGATCGCCTCTTCCAAGGAATCCATCACTTCCGGTTCCAAAACTCGCTGCATAAAATTTATCTCGCGATCGGGCATTTCCATATAGGAACCCAGTTTTGCCTGCAAAAGCTCCACTAACTCCGGTTCCATGTATTTGTAATTATCTGGGATTTGCAGGCAAATAAGCTGTTTACCTTCGAGACTTTCGGGAAATTTGCTGCGAAGTCGATCGCCATGCTTCTTCTCCATCACAAATATCAAATCTGCCCACCCCAGCAAACCCTCAGTTACTCTAATTCTTGCACCTTTTTCCGTTCCCGCTGATCGCACACTGTAGCCGCTAACATTCTCGCATATCTTCTCGGCAGTCAAACTTCTCCACTTATTCTGACTGCACACAAACAATATCTTGGTTTTATCCATCTAGACACAATTACAAAATTCTATGTTTATCGTGGCACGGGCGTCCCGCCTGTGCTTCCAAAGCGGTTAAAAATTTCCTTCTAATTTTCCCCCGATCGCACCTTGCCTACCACAAATACTGTATTTTGTCAAAACTGGCAAAATCTCCGTTACAATTCTTAAACCATTAAATGCGGATTTTGCATAAAAAATTGTACTTATTACATTTGCGAGTTCGTTAATTTTACGATTTTAAAAGCTTTCAGCGTCAAAAACGTAAATTAGTCATAATGCCCCTGGATTGTGAAAATCGTACCACAAGCCTCAAAGCAAGTAAATAGGTAAAATAATTGAGAATGAAGTCAATAATTTCGGTCGTCTTTAGATTTTCTTAAGAATTGAGGGGTCAAAATAGATCGAACATTTAAAACTAAATCGACTTTTAGATTGTTTTTGCTTATTAAAGTAGCTGGAATTGCCCCGAAGACCGATCGACCCTCAAGATATAGATACAGGTGGTCGATCGCACAATGGCATCCAACCAAACTCGATCGAACTCTGCTAGAATTAGTAAAACGAAGTCGTTATGAGTTTAAGTAAATAGCTATGACCAACGAAACCGTAGAAAACCTAGTAATTATCGGCTCAGGCCCAGCAGGCTACACAGCAGCCATCTACGCGGGGAGGGCAAACCTGAAACCCGTAGTCTTTGAAGGCTACCAAATGGGAGGCATCCCCGGCGGTCAACTGATGACCACCACAGAAGTCGAAAACTTCCCCGGCTTTCCCGAAGGCATCACCGGGCCGCAACTGATGGATCGGATGAAAGCTCAAGCAGTGCGCTGGGGTGCCGAATTATACACAGAAGATGTAATTTCGGTGGATTTGACCAAGCGTCCGTTTACAGTGCGATCGGAAGACAGAGAAATTAAAACCCACACGATAGTAATCGCTACAGGCGCGACGGCGAAAAGGCTGGGGCTGCCTAGCGAACACGTATTTTGGAGTCACGGCATTTCGGCCTGTGCGATTTGCGACGGCGCTACCCCAATTTTTAAAGGAGTAGATTTAGCTGTAATCGGCGCGGGCGACACAGCAGCGGAAGAATCTATTTATTTGACAAAATACGGCTCTCACGTACATATGCTGGTGCGGCGCGATCGGATGCGCGCCAGTAAAGCCATGCAAGACCGAGTGCTGAGCAATCCCAAAATTACCGTGCACTGGAACACCGAAGCAGTGGATATTTTGGGCGAAGCGGGCGGCAAAATGGACGGGGTGAGACTTAGAAATATCGAGACCGGCGCCGAGAGCGATTTGCTGGTGAAAGGATTGTTTTACGCGATCGGTCACACTCCCAACACTCAACTGTTCCAAGGTCAGCTAGAACTCGACGAAGTAGGCTATATCGCCACCAAACACGGTTCGGTAGAAACCAGCGTCGAGGGAGTTTACGCCGTCGGAGACGTGCAAGACCACGAGTTTCGCCAAGCAATCACTGCTGCCGGTAGCGGTTGTATGGGGGCGATGCTGGCAGAACGTTGGCTGTCAGTTAACGGTTTAACGCAGGAATTCCATCAAACCGAGGCATCCGAGCAACCCACAGCAGCGCCGGAAGCTCCAAAAGTACGCAAAACCAGCGAGAACTTTGATATCCAAGACACGCGCCACGAAGGAGGTTATGCTTTGCGGAAGTTGTTCCACGATAGCGATCGACTGATTGTGGTCAAATATGCCTCTCCGAGTTGTGGGCCTTGCCACAGCCTCAAGCCGATTTTGAGCAAAGTAGTAGATGAGTTCGAGGGCAAAATCCACTACGTGGAAATTGACATCGAAGAAGATCCAGAAATTGCTGAAAATGCTGGCGTGATTGGTACGCCGACGATTCAGTATTTCAAAGACAAAGATTTGGTAGCTGAGCTCAAAGGAGTTAAGCCGAAAAGCCAGTACCGCGACTTAATTGCCAGTAATTTGTAGGAATTCGATCGATTTTAGATTTGAGGTGCGCTCAGAGAGATTTTTCCTAAACTCAACTTGCGTCCCACCTGCCCAAAACCCGGTTTATCCCCTGCGCGCCAGTCCCGTGCAGGGGGGAAATCGGGTTTTTTTTAGCCCCATCGCGCGAAAAAACCCGGTTTGTCGCGAGTGTTTGGCGAATGAGAAAGAGGATTTTTGACCAGGAATTTCAAAGGTGGTACCCGCCACGTGATTTATCCGTGGAATCAATCCAAAATCGAAAATCGAAAATCCTCAAGCCCCCGTATTTATCTCGCGCAAGTCAATCGAAAATCGAAAATCGAAAATCGATTGACTGTTCCGGGTTTTTGCGCCTGAGTGCTACTAAAATCGAAAAGTCTTATATAGGTCGATCGTCATTATGGCTCAAAGCCGCCTCCGACTGCCGCGATTTCTCAACAGTGCCTCACCGTCAAGCCTGTCAATGAAAATGATGTGGGCAGGTTTGACAATAACTGCCGTGTTTATATTGGTAGCCACCTTGTCTCCAGCTATGCAAGCTTGGGGATGGCTGCAAAATCCTACCGAAGCTTTGAGTAACCCCATCCACGAACCTCCGTCGGCGAATTATTGGTTTGGTACTAGCCGCAGCGGCTACGATGTGTTTTCGCGCACGCTGTTTGCTTCTCGCGCGGCTTGGCAAGTAGTGATTTTAGCCACTGCTTTGAGTTTGTTTATCGGTGTGCCGCTGGGTTTGGTTAGCGGTTATTTGGGCGGTAAGCTCGATCGGGTGTTGTTATTTTTAATGGATACAATTTATACTTTGCCGGGGCTGCTACTTTCTTTGACCCTAGCGTTTGTAGTGGGGAAAGGAGTTTTGAATGCTGCGATCGCCCTGAGCATTTCCTATATCCCTCAATACTACCGCGTCGTCAGGAATCACACCGTCAGCGTCAAAACCGAATTGTTTGTCGAAGCTGCGCGAGCAATGGGTGCTGACACTTGGACAGTGCTTTCGCGCTACCTGTTTCTGAATGTGATTCAGAGCGTACCCGTGCTGTTTGCGCTCAACGCTGCCGATGCAATTTTAACATTAGGAGGTTTGGGATTTCTCGGATTAGGACTTCCTGAAGCAACTCCCGAATGGGGACACGACTTGCGTTTAGCTTTAGATGCGCTACCTACCGGCATTTGGTGGACAGCTTTGTTTCCCGGTTTGGCGATGACTTTAATGGTGGTGGGACTGTCTTTGGTGGGGGAAGGATTAAACGAGTTTGTTAACCCTCGCCTGCGGAATCAGCAGTAATCGGTCTCGCGGTTAAATTAAGTTCGCAGTCAGGACTTTAGTGCTTATTCAGCAATATAAAAAAACTGAAGCCCTGACTACAAACGCGCGCTATAAAGAGATGGTAATATTGACCCGATTAATTACTAAATCTTTCTCTCAATAAGGTGAATTATTTCTAGTAAACCTTCGTTGGGTTGTCAATATAGACCGGGAGCGGAAATTTTTCTTGATAGCTTCATCCCCTAACGGTCAAGCCACATAATTTAAACCCCAGTAGAGGATAAAGCGCGACTCTGTGCTTTCTGATGACACGCTGTAAATAATAACAAAATTTTGAGCATCGCACCAGCGTCCTACCGCTCCACATCTTTAAGCGCATCCTGCGGTTTAGGCATTCTCTCACAATAGCAAGCACATCGCTAACTGGGTAAATTTTCCTTCCCTTGCAGAGTTATCATCTGCAGGCAGTTGCATCAACGTCCGCTGGGATTTTTTTGCGTCCGCTTGAAATTATCAAGACAATTCGGGAATGCTATCTAAATTTAATTAAAGGGGTTTATGGAATCTTCACACTGTCACGATATATTTAAAGGAATCGTGAAGTTATACTTCCGGGAGATGTCGAATTGTATGGTTTGTGTGAGCGTGCGATCGCGCAAGTGCGAACCGAAAGCCAAAAAATTTAGAGAAGTCCGCAGCCGAGAGTGGCGCGGTGGCTTAACTCTCAGTAGAATTTATCCTGGTGGTTTTTGCCACTGACGCGACAAACTCGTGTCGAACTGCTTAAATAAGAATGTGACGTTAAGAACTTAATGTGATTTAACGTCAAAATTAAAGCCAATTTCTGAGATTTGAGCTAACTTAACAATGAAAGCCCCTGTTGCACTACTCAACCCGCAACGCTTCATTTGGGGTCAGAGTCGGTCTCTAATCCAGAGTTGCCGACTTAAAACTAAAGCTACGAGCTTTATTCAATCGCAGATTGCGTATGATTCAATTCAGGGAAACAGGGTAATGATGGGTGTATCTACACGGATGGTATTGGTCCCAATTTGGGCAACTCAAAAATTGTCTGCTAACTGTCTGGCCAACTACGCCGCAGCCGTTCACCCAGATATACGCAGAAAACAGCGCCGTTCGATCGTGCCAAAGTTTTTGCGGGCCGTTCTCAGGATTTAGCAGAGCCGGACATGAGTTAGTATTGTCAAGCTAAGCTGACAGAGTTTTCCTAGTTCTTGACAAACAATGGAAAACAACTTCCATTTTTTGTGAGAAAGGCTACAATCGGAAAGGTCTTGGCAAGATCCGATTCTCCCCGTTTGGTGCTTCAACCCTCTGCTGTTGCATTTGAGGCAGCAGACCGGCATCCAAGGTGGCGAAAATTTGCCGTGCAACTGTCATGTCTGACAACCAGAGTGAAAGCAAGGCATCAAAAGTTCGACACCTCGAATACAAAAGTTAGAGGGTTCCGTGCAGGAAAACTTGTACGGGTAAAAGCTCGAAGTACCGAGTAAAAAAGCCAGTATTTTTGGAAGAGCGAACGATCGCACTTCATGGTTTGCTTCTGGGGGCAAGGTATCGCAGATGATGTGGTAACTCGCTCCGAAAGAAAAAGCCTCAAGCTCACTTCAAGGTCGCGATGTTAAAATCTGCGATCAATTGAATGCGCTGGCTGCTTCAAACCAGAACTCGAACCGTGACTCATAAAACAGGTGCAGTTTCGGTAACAGATTCAGCTAGCAGACCGAAAATCCCACTATTTTTTCCTCCGGGAATGTCAATACTGGCTAACTTGTCTAAACTACAAACAGACACTATTCCACTGTTATTTATTCTTTAATTCAGGAGCATGAGGAAGACGGCATGATCCAGGCTAACACCGTACTCGAAACCACAATTACACCGGAAATGGAAACACTCGAGTTGCTTCGGGGCGCCGAAAGCGTTCTACCTGAGAGCGAGTTGGAACTCTTTATCGACGAAGAAGACGATCGAGAAGAATTCTTAGACTCTCAATCTGAGGACGACCCTAAATCTGGCAAAGGCGCCAAAGCCCGCCGTCGGGCACAGGCAAAGAAAAAGCATTATACTGAAGACTCTATTCGTCTTTACCTGCAAGAAATCGGTCGGATTCGACTGCTGCGAGCTGACGAAGAGATTGAACTAGCACGCAAGATTGCAGATTTGCTGGAATTAGAGCGAGTTCGAGAACAACTGCTCGAAGAGTATAACCGCGAACCCAAAGACAGCGAATGGGCTAATGCTGTAGATATGGCACTTCCTGCATTCCGTCACCGACTCCACGTCGGCCGTCGGGCCAAGGAGAAAATGGTGCAATCAAACCTGCGTTTGGTGGTATCGATCGCCAAAAAATACATGAATCGCGGTTTGTCTTTCCAAGATTTGATTCAGGAAGGCTCTTTGGGTCTGATCCGAGCCGCTGAAAAATTCGATCACGAAAAAGGGTACAAGTTTTCTACCTACGCAACTTGGTGGATACGTCAAGCCATCACCCGGGCAATTGCCGACCAATCCCGCACTATCCGCCTGCCTGTTCACCTTTACGAAACCATTTCGCGGATCAAGAAAACGACCAAACTCCTGTCTCAGGAAATGGGTCGCAAGCCTACGGAAGAAGAAATTGCTACCCGCATGGAGATGACGATCGAGAAGTTGCGGTTCATTGCTAAGTCCGCACAGTTGCCCATCTCTCTAGAAACTCCGATCGGCAAAGAGGAAGACTCACGTCTGGGAGACTTTATTGAATCTGACGGGGAAACGCCAGAAGATCAAGTCTCGAAAAACTTGCTCAGGGAAGACTTGGAAAGCGTTTTGGATACTCTCAGCCCCCGAGAAAGAGATGTACTGCGGCTGCGTTACGGCTTAGATGACGGACGGATGAAGACCTTGGAGGAAATTGGTCAAATCTTTAACGTCACCCGCGAGCGGATTCGCCAAATCGAGGCTAAAGCCCTGCGGAAGTTGCGCCATCCCAACCGGAACAGCATCTTGAAAGAATATATCCGCTAGAGTAATTGTTTAGCATCACCCGAAAGAGTGATTAGCACTCTTTTGGGGGGGAAACCCCCCGACCCGGTTTGAGCTATAGCTGTTAAATTTTGTGCGGCTAACTGCAGGGAGCAATTGGCTATTTGTGGCCCAAATCGCGCTGTCAAAATTTTGGGAGTCCGTTACGGAACTCCCAAGCTTTGCAGTGTCACAAAATCCTTAACTAGAAAATTACATCACGCCCCAAAAGTGAAGTAGGCCTTGACCGGAAACCAATTCGATGATGACAGCGGCAGAGAAACCAATCATCGCCAAACGACCGTTCCAATTTTCGGCTCCTTCGCTGAAGCCCCAGTTCCAAGCGTTGCGTTTTTGTTCTTGCATAGTGCGAACTCCTTTCGTTAACTTGTGTAAGGCTTATGTAAATAAATATAACATTCCTTGAAAAAAATGCAAGCTTGTGATTAGTGATATCGGTCACAACGGTCGATCGACCTTGATGATTTTACCTAACGAGGAAAAATAGCCAACTCGGTATCAGGGTCGAACAAGTGAATCTTGTCATGGGCGATGGCCAACCAAAGCTCCTCGCCAACTCGGATCGATCGCTCAGGAGGAACCCGCACTTGCATCCGCACCGCCGGAGCATCCGTCAAACAAACCCCCAAATAAGTTTCGTGTCCCAAAGCCTCTACAATTTCCACTTGTACCGAAAGATTTTTGGTAGCCGGAGGGTTAATGCTCAGATGTTCCGGCCGAATGCCCAAAATCAGCTTTCGCCCGTCATATTGTTGTAGACTTTTTGCCCAAATATCGGGTAAAGTAAAGCGAAATTGCGGGTGAGAAATCAACAGCGGAGCACTAAATTCCACCAACAAAAAATTCATCGGCGGAGAACCGATAAACTCAGCAACAAACAGATTAGCCGGCTTGTTGTAAAGCTCTAGAGGTTGAGCTACTTGCTGAATTTGGCCAACCTTCATAATAGCAATCCGATCGCCCATAGTCATCGCCTCAGTTTGGTCGTGAGTCACATAAATAGTTGTAGTTCCCAACTGTCGCTGCAACTGCACAATTTGCGATCGAGTTTCCGCCCTCAATTTCGCATCCAGATTCGATAACGGTTCGTCCATCAAAAAAACTTCAGGATTTCTAGCCATCGCCCTACCCAAAGCTACCCGCTGCTTTTGCCCTCCGGAAAGTTGTTTCGGCAAGCGATTTAAAAGAGATTCTATTTGCAATAATTCAGCTACCTCTCGCACTCGTTTTCCTACTGCCTTTTCCCGTTCCGACAAATAGCGCAAACCCGGAGGCAACTTGCGAGTAGCTCCTCCTAAAAAGTCCTCAAACAAAGGATAAATTAGATGACTTTTAAAAGAATTAGAAGCTAAATTATTAATAACTTCTTCTATCTTATTCCTAATTTTTTCTATCTTCTGGATGCTTCCTTCTTCTCCTTGTATCTTCCCCCTTATCCCTTCTTCCTTCTTCCTTCTTCCCTCTTCCTTCTTCCTTCTTCCTTCTTCCTTCTTCCTTCTCCCTTCTTCCTTCTCCCTTTCCGAGCGACGCAATCCAAAGGCGAGATTATCGTAAACTGTTAAGTGAGGATAGAGAGCATAATTTTGAAATACCATAGCAATATCTCGGTCTTTAGGAGGCAAATCGTTAACCAGCCGATCGCCAACCCAAATATTGCCAGCAGTCAAAACTTCCAAACCGGCGATCGATCGCAGCAAAGTGCTTTTTCCGCAGCCAGAAGGCCCCACCAGCACCATGAATTCCCCGTCTTCGACCGTTAGGTTAATGCGCCGCAAAACGCTGTTAGACGCAGGGCGATCGGCTATAGGCGAGACATTTTCTGCGACGGTGTTTGCTTCTTTTTCCTGTTCTCCTTGGCGGAGCGGAAAACTTTTGTAGATATTTTCTAATACAACTTGCGCCATTAAACAATTTTAGATTTTAGATTTTAGATTTTAGATTGGGGAATTGGAGGCAGAGCCTCCGGGTATGTATTCCCAGGCTCTGCCTGGGAACAAGGCTTAATGGGGAATGGAATTGGACGTATACTCTGGAAGGCAACAAAGGCAAGCTTTAATTGACTCACAGCGAATAATGACACAATGAATAACCCATGACTAATGACTATTGACTGCTGATAACTTTGATAATTTTTTCACCCGGATTGAGGTCAAAAACTCGATCGCCCGCAGCATCTTTCCCCCAAAAAGCTATAGCATCAATAGTTGATCGCAGCAGGCGGCCAGAAGTAGTAAAAAGTTTAACATCCGTACCCGGAACAGCCGACAGCAAGCCAACCAAAGCATCTTTAGGCTCTGCGAAGCGAAAAGCTTGAGTGCCAATTTCCCCCCGGTTAGTAAGTCTGACAGAACCTGCAGGCATTCGTTTTGCCCAACCCAACTCAGAAATTAGCACCAGACTGTCTTCCGGGTCGAGAGTGATACAACCCACCAACTGTTCCTGCTTCCGCAATCTGGTAACTTGAGATCCCTGGGCGCTGCGGCCCATTGGCGGCAGTTGTTCATCATCGATCTCAAACCGGAGGACTCTGCCTCCTGAAGTCGCGATCGCCACTTGCTCGCCGACTTTAGCCAGACTCGCACAGCGCAGCCGATCGTCCTCCTTGAGTTTAACAACTGTAACGCCACGATTAGTCAAATCAGCAAATTCCTGCATCGGCAAGCGCTTAATTTTCCCTTGCTGAGTCAGAGTTACTAAATCTGCTGCTTCCGAATTTTCCGGCAAAATAAAGTGTGCAACTGTGATTTCCGACAAAGCGCGACCGGCACTTTCTTTAGTAGCACTCGGCGACAACAAACTAACGATCGGCGTTCCCCTGTCTTTGGCGCTACTACTAGGAATATCAGCCACTTTCAGCGGGTAAGCTTTGCCGTTAGGAGTTAAGACAACCAAAGTGCGATCGGTTTTCGTCAGATTTGCCGTCACAATAAAATCTTCATTTTTTTCTAAAGCAGAAACCGATTTTTCGCGACTTTTCGAGCGTGGCTTTTCCCCAGTCGGCAAGCGTCGCACGTACTGCTTGTGCGAAAATTCAACAATAGTTTCCTCTGCCTCTAGAACGGGCAATAAGTTAGGCTGAATCGTTGCCGGCGACAACTGCTTCACCCCTGAATTTTTCTTACCAGCAAATTGTGATTCGGCGTTTGCTGCGCGTGCAGTTCCATTGGCGAATTTAGTGCGGCGGGGGTCAGCGTACTTGCGTTTGAGCGATCGAAATTCCTTCTTTAAAGCCTTCAAAAGTTCACGCCTGTCGCTCAACAACCGCTGCAATTCTTGAATGTTAGCCATCAACTCATCAAACTCAGACTGCAAATTTTGCCTTTCCAAACCAGTCAGTCTACGCATAGGCATCGCCAAAATCGCATCAGCTTGACTTTCGCTCAAATTGAGGCGAACTTGCAAAGTTTGCTTAGCAGTAGTACCGTCAGGAGAATTTCTGAGAATGTCGATCGCGGTATCGAGATTTGTCAAAGCCAACATTAAGCCTTGGACAATATGACAGCGACGTTCCGCAGCCTGCAACTCGTAATTGTAGCGGCGGGTAAGAGTCACTTCCCGGAAATCCAGAAATTCCTGCAACAATTGTCTGAGCGTCAATTGTCGGGGTTGACCGTTGACAATTGCCAGCAAAATCGCCCCAAAATTTGTTTGCAGGTCAGTTTGTTGATAAAGACGAGCCAGAACCGCTTCTGGGGTAAATTCCCGCTTGAGTTCAATCACCACTCGAATGCCTTCGCGATCGCTCTCGTCACGCAAATCAGAAATACCGTCGAGGCGGCCAGCATTGACCAACTCCGCCACCTTTTCAATCCAAGCCGCCTTATTTACCTGAAACGGAAACTCCGTCACCACGATCGCCGTTTTAGTACGCACCTTGCGATTACCTGGCACTTCTTCCACTCCGGCCACACCCCTGACCGCAATGCTGCCTCGACCCTTAGTGTAGGCGTCAACAATGCCCTCTGTAGCGACGATTTCCCCTCCAGTTGGAAAATCCGGGCCCGGAATCAGTTCTATCAACTTCTCGTCGGATAGTTCCGGGTTTTCAATCAAAGCAATTAAACCGTCTACCACCTCCCCCAAATTGTGCGGCGGGATATTAGTTGCCATCCCCACAGCAATGCCCGTACAGCCGTTGAGTAACAGAAACGGCAACTGAGCAGGCAGCGCCGTCGGTTCCTGCTGCGAACTGTCAAAGTTGGCAGTAAAATCAACAGTTGCATCGCCGACTTGGGTTAGCATAGCTTCGTGGGCGATCGGTGCTAGCCTCGTTTCCGTATAGCGCATAGCAGCCGCCGGATCATTGTCCACCGAACCGAAATTGCCGTGACCCGCCAGTAAAGGATAGCGGCTCGAAAACTCCTGAACCATGCGTACCAAAGCGTCATAAACCGATTGGTCGCCGTGGGGGTGATATTTTCCCAAAACATCTCCAACTACCCGGGCGCACTTACGGTAAGGTCGGTCTGGCGTCAGACCTAGTTCGTGCATCGCATATAAAATTCGACGGTGAACTGGTTTTAAACCGTCGCGGACATCAGGCAAAGCTCGCCCGACGATCACACTCATGGCATATTCGAGGTACGATTGCTGCATCTCGGCGTGCAGAGGCGTAGAAATTACTTGCCCGGAAAGTAGGTTGAGTTGTTTAGCCATGAGTCCTTGTGTCCGTTAATTCCTGAGTGAAAACAGCCTCTGTCAATAATGCCGAGGTTCCCTGTCTCGATTGAAAAGCCTTTGCCGCAGGCGAACCTAAAGTTCGACCCAACCGCCCATTTGAAGAATAAAAATAAACTTAACTTGTGAAAGCAGAATCAGAGTCCCGAAGACGGGCAACACTTGCCTCTTACTCTCCACTCTTACCCTAACCTCTATGTTGCCTTGATTTGCGCCTACCTGTCTATTTACCTTCTGCCGTGAGAAGGTTGATTCACAGGAGAACACGGAATGCCAGAAACTCAGAACGTAGTGAGGCTGTAGCTCTTCGTAGGAAAGCGTCACGAGGGACTTGAGTCCCCGTCAATCTATGATAGAATTTAATTGCAATTAGGAATAACCATCTACACGAAGAAATATTTTATTCAGGAGAAACCCCGGATTGATCTCGTCATTGATGTCGTCTCAGTACAGCCGTAGCGTGGATCAAGCAGCAATGGTAGACGATCGAGCTTACCGTATTTTGGCAAGCGTGATGGACTCCAAAAGTATTAAAAAAGAAAAGTAAGCCCAATTGTAATACCTCTGGTAGTGGTAGTGGTTCTGATCGTGTAGAGGCAACTGGACTATGAGTGAAGTCCCAGTTTTGGGCTTATTCAACAATAGAGCGTAGCCGTGACTCGCTGAGAGTGTCAAAAATGCCGATATTGATGAATTCATCAGTCAAAAGCTCTCCTGGCGATATCTCCTAGTCTGGCATCCCCTTGATGAAAGAAAGCGTCGATATTTTAAGTCCTTTGGATGGGTTAAAACTGAGAATTAGGAATCTCCAACAATCCCCGCTAGATTGGCTACTCCGAATGCTGTGGCGACGGGAGTATGTGAATAAACAGGGCTTGATTCTAATCAGGAGGAAGGAAAATAATTATCACACATTCCAGAATCTAATACCAGTTCAAAAAATAATGCAACTGTAGGCCAGTACTCCCAACTGATATCCACTCAATCAGTTCCCATCTAAAATCTAAAATCTAAAATCTAAAATCTAAAATGGTAGAAGCCGGAGGCTTAACCGAAAGAGAGGGTACTATAAGTCCAGGATGCACAGGTAGTCAGAAACCGGGTTTTTTCATAGCAATAGTTCATTATAGCCCGCCGAAACGAGCAAAAACCCGGTTGCGAGGCGTCGTCCATGCGTCCTGGATTGTACTAGAAACCTGCTACCTGAGAATCTTGAGACTCTCACCAGTGCCAGGCCTAGTTATAAAAAAGAACTAAACTGTCTGTGTGTAGTAGTCTAAATGATGGTACTGGATGCTTCTAAGCATCTGTAAACCCTCTCACAGCTAGTGGCTCAAGGATATACATACGGGTTTTGCAGGGTTCCCGGCTGATGGCGCTAAAAACTCTGCATTTTTGACGGGGAATGTAATCCCCGTGTCGTGTTCCTCTTTGGACTAAAGTCACAAAGTTTCTATACTTCCCATATTTATTTATGAAAACCGTTCTGATTGTAGAGGACGATTTGGTTAATGCTCGGGTTTTTTCCAAAATTCTGACTAAGCGGGGGGGCTTAGCCGTGAAGCACACGGAAAATGTTGAAGAGGTGATGCAGATTGCTGCCAACGGCGAAGCTGATTTGATTTTAATGGATGTGTCTCTTTCGCGCAGCGTGTACCAGGGCAAATCTGTTGACGGCATTAAGATTACTCAACTGCTCAAAGCTGACCCACAAACGGCATCGCTGCCGATTATTTTGGTGACTGCTCACGCGATGGCTGGTGATAAAGAAACATTTCTGGATCAAAGCGGTGCCGACGGTTACATCTCTAAACCTGTGGTAGACCATCAAGAGTTTGTTAATCAAATCAAGGCTTTGCTGCCTGATTGAGTGAACCATATATGCCGAAGCAATAAGAAGGAAGAAGGAAAAAGGAAGGAGGAAGAAAGAATTTTTTGTTTGAACCAACAAACAATTAAAACTCTATAATTACAAAGTTTGCTTAAACTCTGAATCTTCCTTCTTCCTTCTTCCTTTGGATGTCCCGATTACACAATGCTATGAGTTCGGACTTTGAATTCGTGAGGCAAAATTTGAGATTTTTATGACGAGTGAAATCGAATGGTGCGTTGCGGCGAGGAACCAAATTATCTTCAGCGAGCGCAACGCTGTTCACTCATTCATGCAATCTCAAAACTATTATTACTCTTCGTCCTCATCGAAGTCAAAACCGATATCATCATCCTCATCGTCAACATCCGGTCCCAAGGCATCATCCTCAGTCTCAGCGACAAAATCGTCATCATCAACCTCAACCTCCTCAAAATCCTCATCAGGCTCAAGATCAGACGGGCGCCCGATCTCAAAACCGCTCTCGATCGTATAAGCACGGCGCGCAGTACGGTCATCAAGTACCACATCCTCCTGCAAATCGTGGATGTCGTCATCAAACACAGCACCATCAAAACCGGCATCCTGAACCCCAGCATCCTCATAGGCATTGAACCCAGTACCCGCAGGAATCAGGCGGCCGATAATCACATTTTCCTTGAGCCCGCGCAGCCAGTCAGACTTACCTTCGATCGCAGCCTCCGTCAACACCCGCGTAGTCTCCTGGAAGGAAGCAGCAGAAATAAAGCTATCAGTATTCAGCGAAGCCTTAGTAATCCCCAGCAACACCGGAGTATAGTCCGCCGGCGCTCCACCAGTAATTGACATCGCCTCATTCACCTGCTCAACCTGCCGCAATTCTACCAACTCCCCAGGCAGCATAGTAGTATCGCCCCCATCCTCCATCCTGACTTTGTTAGTCATCTGGCGGACAATGACCTCGATGTGCTTATCAGAAATATCCACGCCCTGAGACTGATAAACCGACTGCACCTCATTCACCAAAAACGTCTGCACCTGCTGGAAACTCTCCAAAGCCGCCTCAAAAGTAGACTGCCGCTCCTTGAGCACGTGGAAGAACACCTCCAGAATCTCGTGAGGATTCGCAGGCCCGTCCGTCAAAGCCTCCGCAACCCCCACCCGCTGTCCATCGGAAACGATCGGATTTTGACCAGGCAACAAAGGATACTCCTCAATCCGGCCATCATCCTCAATCACCGCAAGTTCCACAACATCATCATCCGTAACCACACGAGCCGTCCCCGGCCGCTTAGCTAAAATACAAGCCTCCTTCGGCTTCCTCCCCTCCAGAAGTTCCTCAATCCGGGGCAAACCCTGAATGATATCCCCAGTCTTTGCCCGCTCAAACACCAGAATCACCAAATTGTCACCCCGCTGCACCAAGTCCCCGTCGTCCACGTGCAGCACCGCACCCGCCGAAACCCGGTAAGGACGAGCCACCCTCAGCAAGAGTTTCGCCGATTCTGTCCCCGACGCAGGCACAACCTTCACAACTTGGCCCGACTCCTCCAGAACAACCCCCGGAGCTATTTCCGTACCAGCCACCAGCAGTTGACCCGGACTCACATCCGGCGTACTCGCCACAGAAATCGCAATAGAATCCGCATCCCGCATCACCAACAGTCGGCGCACCGGTTCGGCCTGCCCCTCACGGATGCCCCGAACAATACCCGCCTCCTTGCAGAGAATCTCCGTCCGCGCCACCACAGCCCCAGGCGCGATCGACTGCCCATCCTCCACCAACAGCCGCGTGTGAGTGCTCCCCTGAGTCGGGTCAGCAGACACATCCCGCCGAATCACCAGCGACTCCAAAATCACCAACTGCAAGCGGAAAGTCTTGGAAACTCGATCGCCCCCATCATCCACAGCCACCGCCAACTCCTGCGACCCACTAACATCTTCAGGCGAACCCCAAGCCGGCCCCGAACCGTCCGCCCCAAAAGCCGCAGCATCATCCTCATCCGGCAACAGCTCAATATCCGCCGCCAGTTGCGGAGCCCCCGAACCAATTTCCAAAATAAGCTGAGTCCGCAACAGTTCCAATCCCTCCACAGACTTCACCCGCTCCCCATCCTTATAAGGAAGCCGCTGCACCGCCTTCAAAGAAATCGACTCATTCAGCGCCGTCTGAGAAGGCACCGGAGGCTTATCCGGCACCGGAAACTCCACCACAGGCCGCAGCAACAAAGCCGGGCCCTCCGGAGTCTCGATATACTCCGCATAGCCTAACTCCTCAGCCACCAAGCCTGGAAAAATTTCTTGACCAGCGTTGACGATTTGACCTTCCCCAAATGTTAGCGGCGGGCGGTCTACTACATGGAGTGTGCCCGGTTTGATCACAATTTCCCGCAGGATGTCATTTTTCTGAGTGATTTCCACTGCCCCGCTGGTTTGGCAGAAAATATCCTTAACCACCTCAGTACCCGCCTCAACGTACTGGCCATCTTCCACCAGCAGCAGAGAAATATCCTTATTCACCTCATGGCACTCCTCCGGTATCCACAGCAGAGTCCCACCTTTAACCACCTCGTAGCCAAGTTTAGCCTTGCCGCGCTTGTGGACTTCCACTCCCCCATACTTGACAATCCCCCCTGTAGCCGTGCGGTAGCTGTCGTCCAGCAGTTCCGCCACCACTTCCCCGTTAATCACCTTGCTCCCAGGAGCAGTCTTCAGGGAAAACCGCTGCTTAGAAGATGTTTCGATCGTGTAATGGTCGCGGCCCCCCGCACTTTCTGCCCGCACCACCGCTTGGTCGAGCAGGACTTGGGCGGTGATAATTTCGATTTCTCTGGGGTCAGCGATGCGAACTACCCCACCATGTTCCGAGACCAGCTTAGTTTCAGCAATCACGCTTTCCGCCGGAATGCGATCGCCATTTTTCACAGCCGGTTCCGCCCCCGGAGGCAAATTGTAGACCTCTCCCGATAGAATCCAAATCAGCCCCCCCTTGCTGGCCGTGCGCGTCGTGTTCCCTTGGCGATCAGTTTTTTCTTCCGGCACCAAATCAGCAAACTTCGCTTCTCCCGCTAAGTCAGAAGCCACATCTGTAGTCACTTTTTCCGTAGTCTTGCGCGCAGCCCGACCGACGATCGGCACCTCAGCCAAAACTTGACCCGGAATCGCCCGCTGTCCGTCTTTGACCATCAGAGTAGAACCCTGAACAATCGCCAACTCAATTTTCAGCTTTTGATTCTTAGCCCCCGATTTCCCTTCCTCAAATCCATCCCCCTCAAACACAAGCTTGCCATTGTTTTCTGCCACCAGCGCCTCTTCGCCATGTCTGGTGCGGAATGATCGAGTACGCAAATTCTTGAACTTCACCACCCCAGGGAAAGGAGCCCGTTCCTGTTTCGCCACCTCCCCAGTAAATACCCCCCCAGTGTGGAAAGTACGCATGGTGAGCTGGGTTCCCGGTTCCCCGATCGACTGAGCCGCAATAATCCCGATCGCCTCACCCATATCCACCATCTTCAAATGCGCCAGACTCCAGCCATAGCAGTGCTGACACACCGATCGAGTCGATTCACAAGTCAGGGGCGATCGTAAAAACACCTCCCCCACCCCAGAATTACCAATCTCCCCCGCCAACTCATCCGTAATTGGCTGATTTCGGACAGCCCTCTCGCCGCCATAAGCCACAACCTCCCTCGTTTTCGGATGCACCACATCCCTCGCCAACACCCGCCCCAGCAACCTATCCTTCAGCGGAATCAGCACCGTTGCCCCATCCGTCATCGGTCGCACCCGAATACCCCGCTGAGTGCCACAGTCCACCTCCCGCACAATTACATCCTGCGACACATCCACCAACCGACGAGTCAAATAGCCAGAGTCCGCCGTCCGCAACGCCGTATCTACCAGGCCCTTGCGCGCACCGTAGGAAGAGATGATGTATTCGGTAACGGTGAGTCCCTCCCGGAAGTTGGTTTTAATTGGCAAGTCAATAATTTCCCCCTGCGGGTCAGCCATCAATCCGCGCATTCCGACTAGCTGCCGCACTTGAGAAATGTTTCCCCGCGCCCCGGAGAATGCCATCATGTAGACCGAGTTTAGGGGGTCTGTGGCTCGGAAGTTTTTGACTACTTCGTCTTTGAGGTCTTCTGATGTGCTGTTCCAGGTATCGATTACTTTTTGGAAGCGTTCGACTTCGGTGATTTCGCCTCTGGTGTATTTTTGTTCGGTGATGCGGATTTCTTCTTCGGCTGCATCCAGGAGCGATCGTTTTGACGGGGGTACTTGCAAATCGTCTACGCTAATCGAAACTCCTGCTCGTGTCGCAAAGCGGAAACCCAAGTCTTTGAGTTTATCGGCCATTTGCGCTGTACGGGCCGTTCCGTAGTGCATGAAAGACCAAGAGATTAATTTTTTGAGCTGACCTTTGTCAACAACTCGATTGCGAAAAACAATTTCCTTATTTTCTGTCATTTTTCTGAGTAGTGGTAATTGGTAATTGGTAATTGGTAACTTTTACGGCAGTTCGCATTCGGTTCCCCTGAGCGAAGCCGAAGGATTGAGGAACCGCGTAGCCGAAGTATTGGTAATTGGTAATTGGTAATTGGTAATTGGTAATTGGTAATTGGTAATTGGTAATTGGTAATTGATAAGTAGAGTGGCGGGAACAAACAACCAGCATTTTGCAGGGGTGGGTTTAGCGTATAAGGAAAAGAGCTAAGCTAGGAGATGAATGCACACCAGCCCTTCCCATAATAAAGTTTACTTGCACCTACCTACTTAATTGGTAATTAGTAACTTTTACTGCCCTTCGATTTCGCTCAGAAACAGCGTAGCCGAAGTATTGGTAAGTAGTAATGGGTAATTTTTCCGTCTTCAATTACTATTATTGGCTAGCAATTATTGGCAAGTTATTACCCATTACCTGTTACCTATTACCTGTTACCCATTACCTCTTACCGATTCCCCATTTCTAATTGTTAATTACCGATTCGATCGTTTGGTGATAGATAATCCGGCCCGGAGTAGTGCGAATGAACTGATTGAGCACCTTGCCGTCTCCGTCTTCCCGCACCCGGCGGAACTTGTATTCTTTCGTCACTATACCGTCGGTAGAGCGTTCTACCTTCAGTGGTTCTCCTTCAGGTTCTATGTTTTCGATAGCGCCTTGAAACCTCACCCACACATAGGAGTGCAAGTCAACGACTCCTTGTTCGTAAGCTACAACCGCGTCGGTGAGGTTGGAGAAATAGTGACCGGCTCCTTTTTGAGCGTCAGGATTTTCGGCTGTTAAGTAATAGCAACCGAGCACCATATCTTGAGAAGGAGTAACGATCGGTCTTCCGGTTGCCGGCGACATAATGTTGTTAGAAGCCAGCATCAGCAAGCGCGCTTCCGCCTGAGATTCCAGAGACAAAGGCACGTGCACTGCCATTTGGTCGCCGTCAAAGTCAGCGTTAAAAGCCGGACAGACTAGCGGGTGAAGCTGAATTGCCCTCCCGTCCACCAAAATCGGCTCAAAGGCTTGAATCCCCAAACGGTGCAGCGTCGGCGCCCGGTTCAGCATTACCGGGTGTCCTTCAATCACCTCCTGAAGCACGTCCCAAACACTGGGATCGTTGCGCTGGATCAGTTTTTTGGCAGCTTTGATGTTGTTGACCAATCCTTGGCGGATCAGGCGGTGGATGACGAAAGGCTGGAAAAGTTCGATCGCCATTTCCCTCGGCAAACCGCACTGATGAATCTTCAGTTTCGGCCCCACCACAATCACCGAACGCCCGGAGTAGTCAACCCGTTTCCCCAGCAAGTTTTGCCGGAAGCGCCCTTGTTTCCCTTCAATGATGTCCGACAGCGACTTCAGCGGGCGGTTGTTTGCGCCCACCACTGTCCGGCCCCGGCGACCGTTGTCAATCAGCGCATCCACAGCTTCTTGCAGCATCCGCTTTTCGTTGCGGATGATAATCTCCGGCGCCAGAATTTCTTGCAGTCTCGCTAACCGATTATTCCGGTTGATGACTCTCCGGTAAAGGTCGTTGAGGTCGCTCGTTGCAAAACGCCCGCCGTCTAGCTGCACCATCGGCCGCAAGTCGGGGGGAATCACCGGAATCACGTTGAGTACCATCCAATCGGGTTGAGAACCCGTAGCGATGAAGTTGTCAATAACCCGCAAGCGTTTAATTAACTTTGCCCGTTTTTGACCTTTAGCATTAGCAATATCTTCCCGCAACTTTTCCGCTTCACTTTCTAGCGGAATATTTTGCAGCAAAACTTGCAAAGCTTCAGCACCTATGCCCACTTCTACGCCCGTCAGCGTGGAATCTTCGCTGTAAAGTTCGTCTTCTATTTCCAGCCAAGCATCTTCCGTGAGCAATTGCTTGTATTGCAGCTTTTCTGCATTACCTGCATTGAGGACAACGTAGGCATTAAAATAGACGATTTGTTCGACATCTCGCAGCGGCATATCTAACAGAATTGCCATGTAACTCGGAATACCTTTGAGATACCAAACGTGAGCTACTGGAGCCGCTAATTTGATAAATCCCATGCGATGGCGGCGGACGCGAGATTCAGTGACTTCAACACCGCATCTTTCGCAAACAATGCCTCTATGGCGAACTCGTTTGTACTTTCCACAATGACATTCCCAATCTTTTGCAGGCCCAAAAATGCGCTCGCAAAACAAGCCATCCATTTCAGGTTTTAATGTCCTATAATTTATTGTTTCGGGTTTTGTCACCTCGCCGGTTATCTGACCGTTGGGTAAAGTTCTCTCTCCCCACTGTCGAATTCTTTCTGGTGAAGCTAACCCGATCTTGACGTAATCAAAGCGTTGTTCTATTTTAGCCATTCTTGACTCCAATTGATGATTTACAGGCGATAATTTGTGGTAATTTATCTTTTTTGTTGGTTTTTTTTGCGGCTTAAATCAATTTTATTCTCCTCTATATGTGACATTCCTTTTGATATCAGAAATGACATTTCTGGATACCCCAAATTCCTGAGCAATTTTAGCAATGGATTCTCCGGCTTGAATTCGTTCTCTGATTTCAAGAGCTTGAGCAAAAGTAAATTTGCGATCAAGATGTCCACCCATGCGAGGAAGTGGAACCTGTTGACCTGCTTCCTTCCAAGTGACGTGATATTTAATATCGTGTATGGTTTTGCGGCCGACACTGTATTCCTGTGCTACATCCTTCATCCTCTCTCCTGCTGCTAGCTTTTGTCGAATTTCTCGCACCTTTTCCCAATCTAATTTGGCATTGGAAAGGGGATGACTTTTGCCTTGAGTGCGTCCTTTCTTAGAAGCATCTAATGAATTTTGGGAACGGGTACCACCCCACAGGTGTTCTGGATTGATGCAACTGGGACGATCGCAGCTATGACAAGCATCTATTGAAGTGGGAATTTCACATCCTAATTTCTCTGCTAAAACAGCACGAGTGACTGATTTCGATTTCCCATTTTTAAAGTACCTGCCATAGCCTTGACCGTCCTTTGAGCCTTGAAAAATGATGCAGCCGTTGTCTTGAATTTCTCCTAAAAAACCTGGCGAAACTGTAGTGAAGTTATCGGGAATATTTGTCTGAAGTATCTTAGTAATAGTTTCATGTTGTACCCCATACTCTTTTGCTAGGTGGTTTTTGACTGTTCCAGATAAATATTTAGTCTGAATTTCCCGTAGTTGTGCGATCGACAATATGCCAATACCGGGAATACTTTTGCGTCTGGGAGTTTTGCGATCGCGCCCAATCATCTGCCCGGTATTCTCAGCAGCAGTACCTACTACCAGATGTGCCGGGTTGATGCAGCTTCGATTGTCGCAGGTATGGCAACCAAAATAACCGGAACCGAGGAACCCTGCTATTTTTGATTCGAGGACTAACCGGTGGACTAAAACCGTTTTGCCATCGATCCATTTGCGCCCGTAACCGTTGCCAAACTTGCTCCCTTGCCAATTAATACAGCCCGTCGCCCGGTCAACTTCTCCTTGAATTCCTGGGACAACTGTTACAATATTCATGTTCAGCGTCTCTCCTGTTTAGAGCGTTGATTCGCCTCAGCAGTGGTACGAACACTGCTGAGGCATTTTAATTTGAGATTGTTGATTAAAGATTAAAGAATTGAATGCTGTCAAAAAATCTTTAATCTTTAATCTTTAATCTTTAATGCCTAATCCTCGTCAAGTTCGTCACGAGAAAGGGATTCGTAAGTAGGCCGGGAGGGCGATCGCTTGCCCCCAGCATCTGCCATCAAATCCACCTCAACGTGCTCGCTGCCCTCGTCGGACGTATTCACCTTGTGCACGGCAATATCCAAGCACAAAGACTGCAACTCCCGCATCAGCACCTTGAAAGATTCCGGCGTACCGGGGCGCGGAATAGCTTTGCCTTTGACGATCGCATTCAGCGCTTCATTCCGCCCCTGCATATCGTCCGACTTCACAGTCAGCAACTCTTGCAAAGTATAAGCGGCGCCGAACGCTTCCAGCGCCCAGACTTCCATTTCTCCGAACCGCTGACCCCCTTGCTGCGCTTTGCCGCCCAAAGGCTGCTGCGTTACCAGCGAGTAAGGGCCTGTGCTACGGGCGTGGATCTTATCGTCTACCAAGTGAACCAGCTTCAGCATATAGGCGATGCCGACTGTGATCGGGCGATCGAACGGTTCCCCAGTTCGGCCATCGTAGACAATAGTCTTGCCGGGGTGCTTTTCATTAAACACCCAAGGCTTACCGGTTTTTTCCCTGGCTTCCTGCAGCTTGCCGTGTACGGTTTCCCGCGACTTTTCAGCGCCGTGCATTTCATCAAAAGGCACCATCTTGAACCGCATCGACAGATTTTCGCCCGCCCATCCCAGCAAGCACTCAAAAATCTGACCTACGTTCATCCGCGACGGTACGCCCAAGGGATTGAGCACTATGTCAACCGGAGTCCCGTCGGGCAAATAAGGCATATCCTCCATCGGCAGAATCCGGGACACAATACCCTTATTCCCGTGGCGGCCGGCCATTTTGTCGCCGACTTGAATTTTGCGCTTTTGAGCCACGTAGACGCGGACGACCATGTTGGCGCCAGGGGGCAGTTCGTCGCCCTGTTCGCGGGTAAACACCCGCACGTCCACCACGCGGCCTTTTTCGCCGTTAGGGACGCGGAGGGAATTGTCCCGCACGTCGCGGGCTTTTTCGCCGAAGATTGCCCTCAGCAGTTTTTCTTCCGGCGGTTGGTCGGATTCGCCCTTGGGGGTGACTTTGCCGACTAGGATGTCGCTGGCTTCTACCCAGGCTCCTTTGCGGATAATGCCCTGTTCGTCTAGCTGGCGCAGCGCGTCTTCGCCGACGTTAGGAATTTCACGGGTGATTTCTTCGGGGCCGAGTTTGGTTTGGCGGGCTTCGATTTCGTATTTTTCAATGTGGATCGAAGTGTAGACATCTTCGTACACCAAACGCTCGCTAATTAGCATCGCGTCTTCGTAGTTGTAGCCTTCCCAGGGCATATAAGCTACGAGGATGTTGTGACCCAGAGCGAGTTCTGCCCCTTCTGTGGAGGAACCGTCAGCCAGAACTTGACCTGCTACAACTCGATCGCCCTCATAAATCAGCGGACGCTGGTTTAAACAAGTATCCTGGTTAGAACGCTGATATTTTTGCAGTTCGTGTTCGATGCAGCCAGCATATTTTTGCTTCCAAACCGAGGGCTGTTTGACTTTGAGATCGTCGTATTCCTTAATCAGGAAATGTTCTTCGCTGGAATTCGATTCGGCATCTACAGCCAGGGGTTTGACAATAATCCGGGTAGCGTCGATGTAAATCACCTCGCCGTCGATCCGGGAAACCACAACCATCCCGGAATCTCGCGCCGCCTGAGCTTCCAAGCCCGTACCGACGAGGGGCCGTTCTGGTTTCAGTAGCGGCACAGCTTGCCGCTGCATATTCGATCCCATCAGAGCTCGGTTGGCGTCGTCGTGTTCCAGGAACGGAATCAGGGATGTCGCGACGGAGACGATTTGCACGGGCGAAATCGCCATGTAGTCCACCTGCATCGGAGTGGTGGTAGTGAATTCTTGGCGGTAGCGGACGGCTACGGTTTCGCCCAAGAGGTTGTTGTTTTCGTCGAGGCTGATGTCTCCGGGGGCGACGCGCAAATCGTCTTCTTCATCGGCTGTCATGTAAACAGGCGCTTTGTCGCGCAGCACCCGTCCTTTTTCTACTGGATAAAAAGGAGTTTCGATGAAGCCGTAGGGGTTGACTCGCGCGTGGGTTGCCAAGGAACCGATCAGACCGGCGTTGGGGCCTTCTGGTGTTTCGATCGGGCAAATCCGGCCGTAGTGAGACGGGTGAATATCCCGTACTGCAAACCCGGCGCGTTCGCGGGTCAGACCTCCAGGGCCCAAGGCGGAAAGCCGACGTTTGTGAGTCAGTTCTGCCAGAGGGTTGGTTTGATCCATGAACTGCGATAGCTGGGAGGAACCGAAGAATTCCTTGATTGCTGCTACCAGCGGTTTGGGGTTGACCAGAGAGGCGGGGCTGAGGGAGTCGGCATCCGAGACTGTCATTCTTTCGCGGATGATCCGTTCTAAGCGGTTGAGTCCGACGCGCACTTGGTTTTGCAGCAGTTCTCCGACACTGCGGACGCGACGGTTGCCTAAGTGGTCGATGTCGTCGGTGGAGCCGATGTCGAATTCGAGGTTAATTAAGTAGTCGATCGCCGTCAAAATATCTTGGGATGTCAGCACCCGCGTTGTATCGGGGACTGTCAAGCGCAATTTTTTGTTGAGTTTGTAGCGGCCGACTCGGCCCAAATCGTAGCGTTTGGGGTCGAAAAAGCGCGAGTTAAGGAGCTGTTCTCCCCCCGCCACGGTGGGGGGTTCGCCTGGACGTAGTTTGCGGTAGAGCTCCATCAAAGCTTCTTCTTCGCCGAATTGTCCTTCTTTCTCGATCGTCTTTTGGAAGTATTCCGGGTGGCGGAGTGAGTCGTAGATTTCGCCGTCTGTGAGTCCGAGGGCTTTGAGCAGCACTTGGGCTGAGAGTTTGCGGGTTTTGTCGATTCTGACCCAGACTAAATCGTTTTTGTCTGTTTCAAATTTCAGCCAAGCGCCGCGGTTGGGGATCAGACTGGCGTTATAGGAACGGCGACCGTTTTTGTCGGTTTCTGATTTGTAGTAGACGCCGGGGGAACGCACGATTTGGTTGACAATTACCCGTTCTGCGCCGTTGATGATGAATGTGCCGCGCTCGGTCATCAAGGGCAAGTCGCCGATGAAGACTTCTTGTTCTTTGATTTCCCCTGTTTCTTTGTTAATCAGGCGGGTGGGGACGTACATTTGCACCGAGTAGGTGCTGTCCCGGCGCTTGGCTTCGTCGACATCATATTTGGGGCGCTTGAGTTTGAAGTCTTTGCCCATGAAGTGGAGTTCCAGCTTGCCCGTGTAGTCTGTAATCGGGGAGAAGCTGTCGAGTTCTTCGATCAGCCCGGCTTCTAGGAACCAGCGAAAACTTGCCCGCTGGATTTCTATCAAATCGGGCAAGGTAAAGGCGAATTCTGTGTAATCTTTAGTGGTCATGGGGGTCCTTTTTCCGCAGTGGCTCTAGCTTTTTACATGGCGCCAAGGCTGGGCTTTTTTACCTTGTTGCGTTTTTTTGATGGATTGTGTGAGAGAATTTATATGATGTTTTCGATCGCCTGCCAACTGCTGCAACGGTTATTTTTGCTGGTGGCTCGCAGTATTTTTGTGCGGATTTTAGTTTCGATCGAGATGCTTTTAGCTCTGATCTCGTGGTATCCCAGGGGAAATTCCCTACACTTTTGACTCCTAAAATTGACTTGACAGCTATTGCCAAATTGCTGAGGTTCCAAGTTTCTTCTGATGTGTAAGTTTGAGTGTGTAAGTTTGAGGTATTGCCTGAAGTTTTGACCTATCCCGAAGGTTAGCGTACTCGCGTTGTGTTGGCCTCAAGCGGGCGACATCGCAGTCGCGGATACTAAGCCAACGCCCGATCAGTCGGTTCTTTTTATTATAGGACGCAAATCCGATCGCAACAGGCAACGCCAAAAGAATCTCCAATAAAGGATGAATCCGGTTTTTCTGGCAGGATAGAAATGGGATTATCCCGATCGCTGGCTCCTAAATCAACCTGTTTTCCTCGTTTCTCTGCTCTGCTATAACTAAACAGAAAAGCCGAATAGCTGACAGGCATTTTCGGTTGTCTGCTGGGACAAAGTTAAGAGAGAAACTCCTCTCAATTTAGCAACTTGCTCGGCTACGTAGTAGACATAGGCTGGTTCGTTGCGTTTTCCCCGCTGGGGTACGGGGGCGAGAAAAGGGCAATCTGTCTCGACTAGGATGCGATCGCTATTTACCATACAAGCTGATTCTTGTATTTGCAAGGCTTTTTTAAAGGTGACTGTTCCGCTAAAACTAATGTAGAAACCTAGGTCTAAAAACCACTGGGTTTCTTCGGGTGTGCCTCCCCAGCAGTGCATGACCCCGCGCACAGGCCCGCGTGTTTGCCAAAAGTTCCTCAGCATTTCGGCCATTGGGGCGGCGGCGTCGCGACAGTGGATAATGACTGGTTTGTCAAGTTCCTGGGCGATTTCAAGCTGTGCCTCAAACACTTTAAACTGGTGTTCTCGATCGTCAGCTTTATAAAAGTCCAGTCCGGTTTCGCCGATCGCCACTACCCTAGAGTCCGAACTTGCTAATTCCCTAATCTGGCTTGCAGTCTCGTCTTTCCACTTGTCGGCATCTAGGGGGTGGAGTCCAACCGCAAAAGACACTTCTGCAAACTGGTTGGCGATTGCTTGAATGCTGGCAAACTCTTCTGGCTCTACACAAGAATGAACCAGCCGAACTACACCAGCTTCGCGCCAGCGTTCTCGAATGGCTTCTAACTCAGATTTGTAGGTCTCAAAGTTGATATGAACGTGAGTGTCGATGAGCTGCATGGGGGAAGCAGATTAGAGGTGATACGGGAGAGTCTTAGTGGGATAGGGCGAGGGGGGAGTGAGAGAGTCTGGGAGTGGGAGTGGGAGAGAGTGTGGGAAAAATCTTCCGTCTTCTTTCTTCCGTCTTCCTGCTTCACGCTTGACTGCTTCACGCTTGACTTCTTCCCTCAACATCCATCCCTTCAATCTTGTACACTGCTTCGTTGCCGAACTTTCTGCTTCCTTAAGACGCTACCGAGGATGCTTCGTGTGGCTTGAGGGTTCTTGCCAAGCGGGACTTTTTGCGAGCGCCGTTGTTGCGGTGGAGTACACCTTTTTTGACAGCTTTGTCAATTTTGCTGTAGGCCTCAGACATTCGCTGCTGAACTTCTTGCATTAATTCCGGGCTAGGAGCTGCGGCGTACTTGTCTACGGCAGCGAAATACTTCTTCATCAAAGTTTTGACCGCTGACTTGTAAGATTTGTTGTACAAGCGGTTACGTTCGGCGATTTTGACTCGTTTGACGGCGGACTTAATATTTGCCATAGTTCAGTTGCTGGAAGTAGGTATTCATTGATACACCCTAGTCTCAAGACAGTCCCAAGACAGGGGGATTTTGAAGGACAACCTTTTCGGGATAGATCCGCAAAAAGCTTGATTTTTAAGGGCGGAGTGAGACAGCCACTCTCGATTCGCTCAGATTGAGATTCAGATTGAGCTGAGTCTGTGGCTACTTTTTGGCGAGGCCCGCGCAATAATTTTTTATTGACTCATTTAACTGGCTGTTTTTTACCCCTGACAATACCCAAAGGTATGACACGGGTGTTACAGAGGCGTTTTGCGGTGTTTCCACCGTCACGAGTTAAAGTCACGGTTTCTTGCGCGCAATTTTCAAGTATACAATAATTTGGCGTTTTTTAATAAAAAAAATATCAGGTGTTGGAAAAACTAATATAGCACCTATTTTGCTTAAAATCCAATTCTCTGAAAAATCCAAGTTAAGCTATAACAAAGAATACGGGTTATTTGGGCTTCGGCAAGAAGCACTTACCGAAGGTAGAAGGTAAAAAGCTGAAGGTAGAAGGTAGAAGGTAGAAGACAGCCGGATCAGAAGGTAGAAGGTAGAAGGCAGAATCAAAATTCTCCCCCTCGAACACTCTCCCTCTCGGATATTATCGGGGTCGGACACTCTCCCCCTCTGCGTTCCCACCCTCTCCCTCCGCAACCGGTTCTCTGGCGGGCAATTCAAGAGAGAAGGTTGTGACTTGTCCTCAGTGTTGCAAAATCCTCGACAGAGATTTAAATGCTGCACTGAAGCCTGGGAAAATGCCGCGATTATCGCGGTTTAAGCTTGTGGACTGGTGGTGGCCTACTTCTCTAGGAGAACCCCACAAAAATCCCCAATTGTCAAGCAAATGTTAGTGAAGTTATAGACGGCATTCCTAATCTCCATGCTGCGAATCATTACTCAGTGGGTTGAGGCACAAGCTGAACTGCGACGGATCTGCGATCGCACCCATGACGAACTTGTCGTTCACAAAGAAGCCACCGTGCGGGAGGTGCTGCAAGCTGTAAGGCGCAGAGGCGATCAGGCTGTGCTGCACTACACTGCTGAATTTGACCGCATGACCCTAAATGTGGAAGATTTACGGGTGAGTGGCGCCGAATTGGATGCTGCTTACCAACAGGTGTCGAAAGAATTATTAAATGCAATCCGGCTGGCTTGCAAACAGGTAGAGGCGTTTCACCGACAGCGCGTACCCAAGTCTTGGGTGCAGTTTGGCGATGACGAGATTGTTTTGGGCAAGCGCTACACGCCGGTCGATCGAGCGGGAATCTACATTCCTGGCGGCCAGGCTTCCTATCCAAGCTCGGTGATCATGAATGCGGTTCCTGCGAAGGTCGCCAAGGTGCCGAGACTGGTGATGTGTACTCCCCCCGGACAGGAGAAGAAAATGAATCCTGCGGTGCTGGTAGCGGCTCAGGAAGCGGGAGTTGATGAGATTTATCGGGTAGGCGGGGCGCAGGCGATCGCAGCTTTAGCCTACGGTACGGAAACTATTCCGAAGGTGGATTTAATTACTGGGCCAGGGAATATTTACGTCACCCTCGCTAAAAAACTGGTTTACGGGACTGTGGGGATCGATTCTCTGGCTGGCCCGTCGGAAGTGTTGATTATTGCGGATGGTTCGGCGAATCCTGTGCACGTGGCTGCGGATATGTTGGCTCAAGCTGAACATGATTCGATGGCGTCGGCAATTTTGCTGACGGCGGATTCGGTGCTGGCTAGGAAGGTGGTGGCTGAGGTGGACAGACAGTTGGCAAATCACCCGCGCCGAACTTTAACAGAAAAGGCGATCGCCAACTATGGTTTAGTCGTAGTAGTTGACTCGCTCAAAGCGGCGGCAGAACTCTCTAACGAGTTTGCCCCGGAACACTTGGAATTGCAAGTTGCAGATCCCTGGGCTTTGCTCGACCAAATTCGCCACGCTGGGGCGATTTTCTTGGGCTGCTCGACGCCGGAAGCTGTAGGTGATTATTTGGCTGGCCCGAATCACACTTTGCCGACTTCTGGGGCTCCGCGCTATGCGTCGCCGCTGGGTGTCGAAACTTTTATGAAGCATTCGAGTTTGATTCAATATTCGCCGGCTGCACTTAAGAAGGTGAGTAGGGCGATTAATGTATTGGCCGAAGCAGAGGGGCTTCCTTCTCACGCTGATTCGGTGCGGCTGCGGACTGAAAATGAGGGAAAGGGTGAGTTTTAGATGGTAAATTTGAGATGGGCGATCGGCAAAATACATAGGTAGTCAAAAGCGAGTGAAATGCAGTGAAAGGAAGCAATTCTCTTGCGATTATGGTAGCTTTACATTCTGTGACAAGCGGTTCAGTTTATTTGCACCTACCTACTTACCAACTGCGGGCTTAAGAAACCCGGTTTCTTCAAGTATCTTGCTTAAATGACGCAATTATGTTAAGAAACCGGGTTTATGGGTAGGTAATAATGATGTTGGTGGGAAGCGCGAAATTGTCGAAAGTAGGCGACAATCAACGAAAAATTTAAAGTCTAAATATCTGAAATTTAAAGGTGCATGGTATTGAATACTGTTTTGGTAGCGATCGACAATTCAGAGTTAGCGACTCAGGTATTGCAAGTTGTAGGACAATTTCAGCTAGAACCGACGGCAAAGGTGATTCTAGTTCATGTTGTCAGTTCTGGTAGGTCGGATTTTGACGCGGTTGTCGATAGACCTCACGCTCAGGGAGATGAGATTGCTTACCGAGAGGTAGAGAAGTTACTGCAATCTTATCAGGAAAAGTTGCCTTGCCAGAGCGAATTGGAAATTGTTTCTGGACAGCCAGCAGAGGAAATTTTGCGTTTGGCTAATATTTATAAGGCGGATTTAATTGCGATCGGCTGTCGGGGTTTGACTGGTTTAAAGCGGATTTTGGAGGGTTCGGTGAGTGCGGATGTTGTGGCTGAGGCTCCTTGTTCGGTGTTGGTGGTGCGGGCGAAGTAAGTAGGCTGGTAAATGCGATCGACTATTGCATTTACATCAACCAAGATAGCTATTAATACCAAATCCGGGTATCGTACCCCCTTGATGTTTAGTAAAAGTAGGGTGCGTCGCCACGAACAATTCTTGCTGCCCAGAAAGCGATCGATCGACGCACCATACCATAGGATAAAGGGGATGAGCAACCCGGATTTTGTATAAGATCATTTGTTAGTAGAATGTAAAAATTAACGCTCTATCAAATATATGCTATTTTGTCAATTTACCGACCAACGGACAAATAAAAAACTTCCAGTAAGCGATCGCTTTTAACCGCAGAGTAACGGGGCTACAAAAAGGGCGATTCACGATCGGGATAGCTCCGCTTTAGGCTCATTTGATGAATTGATATTATGATAGACAAAGAACCAATGGCTAAGCATTATCATCTATGCCTCCAACTGCGAAGTGCCTAAAAATTCCTCTGCGCGGTGTTCTTGTTGTTCCATTTGTTCTACAAATCTTTACAGCAGTGAGCTTAACAGGTTGGCTTTCCTTACGCAATGGACAAAAAGCGGTTAACGATGTGGCGGCTCAACTTCGTCAGGAACTAATAGCACGCATTGAAGGAGAACTCAAGCAATATATCAACAAACCTCATGATATCAATCGTGTGAATGCAGTCGCTTTTGCACAGGGCCACATGGACATGGTGAATGGCCGCAACGCTAAGCAATTTTTAACCCAAGTGCAAATTTCCCCTTTTGTTTTTTCATCCTATTGTGGCGATGCTCAAGGATATTATCTGGGTGCGACTCGTCGAGAGTCAAAAATCGCGATGACTGCGAGTAATCAAGAAACAAACTATCATTTTTATTTTTATGAAATGGATAATTGGGGCGATCGGCGAAAATTCCTAGAACAGGTAAACTCTTCTTACGATCCTCGCCAACGCCCCTGGTATCTTTCTGCTGTGAAAGCAGGGAGACCTACTTGGAGCAATATTTTTGTGAATATTGTCAACAATGGTAAGCCTGCAATTACTGCCAGCGAACCTGTCTATGACCCAGAAGGTAAACTTGTCGGTGTCTGTGCCACTCTTGTTGTCCTCTCAGAAAATTTAAGGGAATTTCTGGGAAGTTTGTCTATTGGTAAAACAGGTAAGGCTTTTGTGATGGAGCGATCGGGTTCAATGATTTCTAGTTCCACAAAAGAGCCACTAATCAAAGGACAAGGTAAAGCTCAGAAGATGATTGACGCCGTGGAAAGTAGCGAACCATTTGTGCGGGAGACAGCTAAATATTTGCAGAAATATTTTGGTAACTTTGACCAAATTCATAAATCAGAACAGTTAGAATTTATCCTCAACAGTGAACGGCAGTTTGTTCAGTTGCTACCGCTGAATGATGGTAGAGGCCTGGATTGGCTAATTGTAGTCGTCGTGCCTGAATCTGATTTTATGGAGCAAATAAATTATAATAGAACTACGACGATTATCCTGTGTCTATTATCACTGGTAATCGCAACAGGATTAGCAATTATCACTTCACAATGGATAGCTAAACCTATTCGGCGATTGAGTCAAGCCAGTCAGGCGATCGCCAGTGGAAATTTCGAGCAAAATGTGCCCGACACTCTCGTAGAGGAATTGGTAACTTTATCAGTATCTTTTAATCAAATGAGTCACGAATTAAAGAACTCTTACCACACCCTTGAACAAAAAGTAGAAGAACGCACTCAAGAACTACGGGAGACTCAAGCCCAACTCATCCAAAGTGAGAAAATGTCATCTCTGGGGCAACTGGTAGCCGGGATTGCCCATGAAGTGAATAATCCCGCGAATTTTATTCACGGTAATTTATCTCATCTTAGCCAATATACCCAAGATTTACTAGAGCTAGTACAGCTTTATCAAAAGTATTATCCCCAGCCGGTATCGGAGATTCAAGCCAAGTCGGAAGATATTGAGATCGAATTTTTGAGCGAAGACTTATCAAAAATGCTCAAGTCTATGAAAGTAGGTTCTGAACGTATCCGCGATATTGTTAAATCTCTACGGAATTTTTCTCGATTGGACGAAGCAGATTTCAAAGCTGTCGATATCCATGAAGGCATTGAAAGCACCCTGATGATTCTGCAAAATCGTCTCAAGCCCAGACACACACATCCAGAGATTGAAGTGATCAAAGAGTACGGTACTCTGCCGCAGATCGAATGTTATGCAGGACAACTTAACCAGGTATTTATGAATATTCTGACAAATGCTCTGGATGCTTTAGATGAGCGAGATCGGGTGGAGAAAAAAACAATTCGGATTAGTACGAGTCTGTATAACTCAAAATTGGTCAGAATTTGTATTGCTGATAATGGGTGTGGCATCACAGAGGAAGTCAAAAAACGGCTATTTGACCCATTTTTTACAACCAAGCCCGTAGGAAAAGGTACGGGAATGGGGATGTCTATTAGTTATCAAATTGTGAGCAAAAAGCATAAAGGGAAACTGTGGTGTACATCAGAACCCGGAGAAAGAACAGAGTTTTGGATCGAAATTCCCCTAAATCAAAGTGTTATGTAGTTGAGGATATTCGCGAACTGTGGCATTATCTGGCCAAACCCCATGAATCGGGTCACTTCAAAGCTGTGGAACCTTCAATTTTGATTTTTGATGGCCCGTTTCCCGATATCACCGAACCCTGGGCGCGAGATGAGGGGGAAAACCCCATAACCGCTGCAATCGGTAGAGTAGATATCAACCAACTTGCTGCAATCCCTTACTGTGCAAATTCTGCTCGATGTGGTGCATTTCCTTCCTATCCTCACCAGCAACTATCCCGTAAATTTCCGTGTAGATTTTCCCGTATTTAACCTTCTCTAAAGCTGACAAAATTATCAAGTCCTTGCGATCGAGTTCTGGTTTCAGAGTGACAAGAATGGATTCCAAAGTCCCATCCATTCGGCAGTCACTGGAATATTTAGCCACCTCCTTTCCCCGCCCCAGTAAGGTATGGCGCTGTAAGCAAAGCGGAGTCGAGCCATTAACTCGGAAATTGGCATCAATGGCATACAACAGTCCCTCAGAGTCTTCCAGCACGTCGAAGCCAATAACGCCGAAATAACCCTGTTGATGAGCATATTTACCAATAGCGGCAATCATCTCAAAAAACCTACTCATGTCGGTTTCGCGGTAGTGAATCAGTCCCCCTAAATAGTTGCCCTCTGGAGTGACAAGTTGGCCGGTAGTGCCGATAAGCGTGATATTTCCCGTTTTGCTTACATAAAACTGCACGCAATAGTTCTGCACTTCATTCTTGACGAATTCCGAGACAATAATCGTATCCAGCAACTTAATATCGAGATATTTCCTCACTTCCTGCAAGCAGTAGTTCATATCGCTGGCGCTTTTGATAATATAAGTGCCTTCTCCAGAAAGTCCGTGGGATGTTTTAATCAAGTAGGGGAATTGCTCTGGTAACTGAATGCTTTCGAGATTGACTTCGTGCAGATTGTAGGTTTCGTATTTCGGACATTGCACGCCTAATTCTGCTAGCGTTGCTTTGCTGAGCAAGTGGTAGTGGATGTCGGGATGAACGGCGTGTTTTTCGGGTTTGAGATTGTCGAAGGGAAATAGAGTCAGGAGTTTGTCAAAGCGATCGGTTATGCTGAGATCTTCGAGATAAGTTGAGCAGTCTATCATCTCCATACTGCTGTTGCTGAAGCCCAAATGCTCCCGCCAATAGTCAATCAGCGAGTTCGGCTGCTCATTAATTACAATCCCTGGGATGGCATCACCTAACACTGCCAGATTTTTCCAAGGTTCCTTCTGACCAATCTTGTCGAAAGAAGTTTTGGTGGCTTCACTGCTGCCGTCTTGAATAAAGTATTTTTTCCTGTTGGGGTAAGCAGCCCAACTGGCAGTTACAGGGTAATTTAGGATGAACGCATAACGTGCATCTGTGATGTCTGGAGCAAACAAATCGGAAAGAGAGTTGCCTTGAAAGTAAGGAAAGTCGTATGTTGAGTTCATAGAAACATCCAAGTCGAGTTTGAATAGAACTGTTTTCCCTGCCACTAAGTAGCTCGACATAATTAAAAGTAGGGTGGGCAATGCCCGCCCTACAAATTGAAAAAATGTTTATTGATGTCCAGCTACTTAATACCTAGGAAAAAAGAGATTAGTTGCGGAATTTTAACTCTTTCCAACTAGAGAGAATCCAACCTCCATAATTTCAACGATGGACGAGTTGTTTTTTCTTAGTGAACACAGCCACCTTGTCCATTTCTGAGGTTCTATAAGCACAAGCCATGTCGGTTGAGTTATGCGCCCAGCCAACCCGCCCTTGAGGGTCTATGAGGATGCACCCAGCTTCTCCTGCTACCTTAGATGCCAGAGTCTCAATTGCCATCTGCGCTGCTTCGTCTGGGTGCTTGCCGGACGCTAGAATGTCGATCGCCCTCTTAGCTAGAACTACTGGCATAATGGACTCGCCATCGCCTGTGGTCGAGCAACCGCCCTGTTCATTTTCAGCAAACAAGCCTGAGCCGATAATGGCGCTGTCGCCGACGCGACCGGCGGGCTTATTCATAGTGCCACCTGTTGAGGTACCGGCAACTAAGGTGCCATTACTATCCAAAGCTACACAACCAACGGTATTGGGGCGGTCAAGAACTTCTTTTTCCTCCTCCCACTCTTCCTGTTGCTCATCCGCGATTAAGTCTTCTTTTGCAGACATCTCTGCTCCATTTTCTGCAGCAAAATGTTCTGCGTGATCCGCTACTAAGAACATGGGTTTTTTATCCATAATCTTTCGCGCCACTGAGATGGGATGGCGCACGCCTTGAACATTTGCGAGGGCTCCCCAAGCTAAGGAACGGCCTTCCATCATCGCTGCGTCTAGCTCTACCTCTCCCTGGTTGTTGAGAACCGATCCAAAGCCTGCGTTAAATGTCTGGTCAGCTTCCAGAACCCGGATAGCTGCCTCAACAGCTTCTGCTGCGGTACCCCCCCTGGTGAGCACTGCCCAACCAGCTTCTGCTGCTGCGGTACAGCCTGCATTGTTGGCTGCAACCTTGTCTTCGGAGATGGTTTTTGCTCCACCGTGAACAATAATACTCAATACCATAATTTTCCTTTTTTTTATCTTAAGCTCTACTTAAAAATTTATTACATTAATCAATTTTTAAGTAGTTTTTTCTCCCTCATAGTTTTATAGATTAGCGGTGTTTAATTTTGGGTTGTTCTATCTTCAGAGATAATTATTTTTGTCGAGCTTTGTGTTCCTTCCGACCTAGTTATTTACGAATTATTAATAGACATCTGACCAAAGTTATGTCAATAGTGTGAGGCAAGTTGGCTTCGAGTTAGTTAGGGAAATTGAAAGATTTAGGGAGTAAAAAGGGGGTAAAATTTAAGGCGATGCACTACACATTAACAGGCAAAATTGGTAAACGTGAAGAATGAGACTTTGAGAGAAAATAAGTGCGATCGGGCTTCACCTTACTCTGAGCCTTTATACTTACCCGCCAAAAACTCCCGCAGCCGCAACAAACTAGCCGTTTGCCCCAAATTCAGTGGCAGCAGCCACACTCCCTCCAACCGAGACTGCACCCAACCGTCGCCCCCATACCACTGGTGAAAAATCAAAATGATCTCCCCCTCAAAGAATGTAGCGATCGAGTTTGGGACTTTTATGATTAATGTAAATTGTGTAGCCTGTCTTTGATTTTTGTGCGAGTCAACAATGCAGACTCACAGCGTTCCCAGTACATTTTAGCCACGCGATCGCCCGGATTCTGACGCCAACACTCTTCAAAAAGCCGCGCCGCTTCAAATAACTTCCCTCCCAAGTAAAGTGCCCTAGCTTCTGCAAACAATTCCAGCGTAGCTAACTTGGCCTGTTTAATTTCTGGTGGATCTGCATCAAACACCTCATAAATCGTCACAGCTTCAGATTTTCCCTTGACTTTTACCGTATCGAGGGTGCGGATTGCATACTGGGATGGATTTTTTAGGCGCGAGTAAGTTGGCTGGGTAATTAATAGCGCCACCCCATAATTTTTTGTCAAACTTTCCACGCGAGAAGCTAAATTCACCGCATCGCTGATGACTGTCCCGTCCATGCGATTTGGCCCTCCCACAGTTCCCAGCATCAAAGAACCCGTATTAATCCCAATCCCAATCTGAATCGGCGCACAGCCAGCGTTAGCGCAGTATTCATTGTATTCAGCGAGACGGTGCAGCATAGCAATTCCCGCTTTCACCGCATTATCCGCCTCGCCGCTAAACAGCGCCATAATCGCATCCCCAATATATTTATCAATAAACCCGTGATTTTGATTAATGACGGGTTCCATGCGAGAAAGATAAGAATTGATAAATTTGAAATTATCCTCCGGCGTCATAGTTTCCGAAAGCGTGGTGAAGTCGCGAATGTCGGAAAACAACACCGACATTTCTAACTGCACTTGGTCGCCCAATTCCACATCAATGATGCTTGATTTCCCTAAAAACTGGAGGAATTGATGGGGAATAAATCGCTCGTAAGCTTTGTTGAGTTGAGCCAGCCTGCTTTCATTTTTGCGTACTTCTGTATAAAGCTTAGAATTTTGAATCGAGATAGCCGCTTGTCCAGATAACACTTTTAATAGTTCCACTCTTTCAGGGGTAAAAGCTCCCGCTGTCCGATTATTTTCTAAGTAAACAATACTAATGATTTGAGATTGGTTAATCAGCGGCACACATAAAATTGATTTTGGCTGATGCTTTCGGATGTGGGCATCGTTGGTAAATTGTCTCGATCTGGCAGCATCATCTAGTACCACACTTTCTTGAGTGCGGCTCACATAATTGACAATTGCTGACGAAAGGTCTTGACAGGTTTCAACGGGAATTGATTGCAACACGGTGACGAGTTCGTCATCGATTGTTCCTTCAGCTTCAATGAACAGTTGTCCCTGGCTTAACAAAATCAGATAGCCTCGTTGCGCCCCGGCATTTTCCATCAAAATTTTCATCAAGCTAGACAGTAGCTTATCTAGCATAATTTCTCCAGAAATCGCCTGAGAAGCCTTCATGACTGCGGTGATATCTAGGTGATTCCCCGAACCAGTCGTTGTCATTGCTACGGTAGTTTGAGTGTTTTTCCTGCCCGTTTGAGTTACTGCGAATAAGTGGGGATATCGGGTTTCTAAATCCGTTACCTTAGCAGTAGCTCCCCATTCAACATAACAATAATATGCCTCAAAGATGTAGGCTTGAGCAACTTTTGTTTTGCCCCATTCCCCGTAGAATTTGGCTGCTAGTTCGTTTGCCAGGGCTTCGTCATTAACATATGTGTTTTCTTTGGCTCCTTCAATGGCGCGATCGTACATTTCAATCGCCTCGGCTTTATTGCCCAACACCCGTTGCCGTTCTGCTTCCACTAAATACCATTTATGCAGATAATTCATGGGAGCATTTTGTGCCCACTGTTGCAGCGTGCTTTGATGGGTTTCCACTAAGGCAATAATTTCAGTTTGCTCAATGGCTGGTTGTGCGGGAAAAAGTGCCAGGTGCGTCAAGGCGGCATAAAAATGAAAAATTGGAACAAAAGCCGATCCAGATACTCCCATCAAATACTGTTTGACTTGGGAAATGTGGTCTAGGGCAGCCGTATAATTCCCATAGCAGTAAGCAAGCAGCAGTTTGAAGATGCAGGCACAGGCGATCGCCGTGAATTCATTATCCTGATAGTGCTTGGGAATCATCACCGTTTCATCGTAGGCAGAGCCTATTAACAAATCCGGCCGAATATGGGTTTCCCTTAAATTTTGCACCGTCTGCTGAATCATATCCAAATAAACCCGAGCAGAATATTGTTTCAACTGTGCCATGACAGCCCTATAACTTGCTATTTCTGGTTCCCAAGAGTCTAGTTCTACACCAGCGAATAAATGAGTATAAAAACAAATATATATGTTATATCCAGCGTCTACAAAGTCGCCTGTTTCCATACCAAACCTATAGCCTTCTTTCAGCGTCGGTATCGTTGCCAAGAGAGATTCTTGGCGATGCTGAATCCAACCACCAAACAAAAGTAGAACTGTGGACTTGAATTCTGGTACATTCAACCTATCTAGCAATGAAAGTGCCAATAGCCCAAAGCCATAGCCCGTTTCCACCTCTTGTAAAAAGGCACATAACACCATCCCGTGCATCGCATAACCCACCGTCGATGCGGGCGCATTCCCAAAGGAGAGCGATAAACTCACCATCGTGGAGCTCAGCAGGGGCAGCAAACCGGGCATTCCCTGGAAAATGGGTGGAAACAACATACCAGACAGTTGCATAGCTGCCTGAGTCTGTGGATTTGTCATCACAGGTAGATCAACCAATTCCTCAATCTTTCTGCCGCCGAGGAGAGCCGCAAGGGCTTGTAGCGCTTTGCCAATCTTGGCTTCATCAGGTTCGGCAGGGAGTTCAATCCCCAATTGTAAGAGTGCCTCTCTTGCTACTGCGATCGTTTCTAACACCTTGCTCTGGGCTGTCTGAGCGGCAATTTGAATTTCGTAAATTTTAACTCGATCTAAAATTGTTTGGGCTTCTTGCAAAACCAGTGCGGCCATCTGTTCCATACCATCAAAGTCACCATTCAAATAGGCAATTTCAGCAGCAGCAACATAAAGATTTAGCGCCAATTCATATTGAGTTTGCCAGCATTGAGGTGTCAGTAGCTCAATTCCCGTTTGTAGATAGATATTTGCCGCAGCGTAGGCGGTAGAATTTCTAGCCTTACGTCCAGCTTCTAAGTTTAGGTGGGCTAAGGCTGAGCGTTCACTTAATTGATGGATTAACTCAATTCCTTGATTTAAATGCCCTACAATATCAAATATTTTTTCTTCGGTTTCTATCTCGGAAGAACTTTGTAGCAGTAACTGTCCTATTTTCAGATGAGTGGCTTGTTTTTGCTCGTCGGGAATCAATGAATAAGCCGCTTGCTGGACGCGATCGTGGAGGAACTTATAAGTTGGATTAGCAACAGACTGATTCGAGGATTGAGCATCGGCTTGAATGAAGTTATAGCCTTCGGAAATCAATAAAATGAGTCCTTCTTGCAAGGCTTTCCAAAGCGCTGATTCCGTTTGTTCTGGTAATTCTTCGCTGACTATTGCCAATGTCTCTAAATCAAACTGCGCCCCAATGCACGCGGCAAGTTTGAGAACATCCTGAGTTTCGGCAGGCAACTTCTGCAATTGCACCGCCATAAACTCCACCACATCCGAGGCGTCGGCAAATTTAACTTGATTAATATCGCACTGCCACCCCCCTTGTACCCCCCTCTGTCCCCCCTTGGTAAGGGGGGATGAAAGGGGGGTGGGGGATTGAGGAGGGTTAAAAATAATTTGACCATCTTCATGCAACGCCTTGAGGAATTGAGTCGAGAAAAAGGGATTACCTTGGGTTTTTTGATAAACCAATTCTGTCAACGGTTGAGCTAAAGATAAATCGCAAATCAGCGTATCTGCTACCAACTGATTGAGATCTGCTAAACTCAACGGTTGCAAGGTAATCGTATTCACCACGGCCCCAGACTTCACAATCTCATCCACTGTTAACATAAACGGATGAGCTGGTGATACCTCATTATCCCGATAAGCACCCAATACTAACAGATGGCCCGTATCTTCCATCAACAGTTGTAATAACTTCAAAGATGCTGAATCTGCCCACTGCAAATCGTCCAGAAACATCACTAAGGGATGTTCTGCTTGCGTAAATACTTGCACAAATTTCTGCATCAGCAGATTGAAGCGATTTTGGGCGGCACTCCCCGACAATTCTAGTGCAGGACTTTGAGCACCAATGATGTGTTCTAATTCAGGAATTACGTCAATCAAGACTTGCCCGCTCTCGCCTACTGCAGTGAGAATCAGGGTTTTCCATCTGTGTAATTGAGCGTCACTTTCTGACAAGAATTGTCCCATCAATTCCCGAAATGCTTGCACAAATGCACTAAAGGGAATATTGCGTTGAAATTGGTCGTATTTGCCTTTGATAAAATAGCCACGCTGTCGGGCGATCGGCTTATGTACTTCGTTCACTACTGCGGTTTTACCAATCCCAGAAAAGCCAGCTACTAGCATCATTTCGGCACTAGCATTACGAACTCTTTCAAAGGCTTTTAATAAATTATCAACTTCAGTTTCTCTGCCGTATAACTTTTCAGGAATCAGGAAATGGTCTGTAAGATCCAGCGTTCCCAAGTCAAATTCTTCTATGCTATCGGTTTCTTGTAATTGAACCAGACACATTTCTAAGTCCTGCTTAAGACCCAATGCAGTTTGATAGCGATTTTCCGCATTTTTTGCCATCAGCTTGCTGACAATTTGCGAGATAATTAGGGGAATTTGTGGATCGATTTCGTGCGGGGAAACTGGTTGTCTGGCAATGTGGCAGTGAACTAGCTCTAAAGCGTCTTCTGTCTCAAAAGGCAGTTTTCCTGTCAGCAATTCGTAGAAGGTGACGCCGAGGGAGTAAAAGTCAGTGCGGTAATCGATAGAGCGATTCATCCTACCAGTTTGTTCGGGTGAAATATAGGCTAAGGTTCCTTCTAAAATGTTGGGGTTTTTCAGGGTTGGCATTTCTCTCGTTAGCTGAGTGGAAATGCCAAAGTCGATAATTTTGAGCTGTCCGGTCGCTGGATTGAATACTATATTAGAAGGGTTAATATCCTTGTGTATAATATTGGCGCTATGAATTTGCCCTAAAGTTTCAGTGGCAGCGATCGCCAGGATCAGAAACTCCTTGAGGCTAAACTGTCGCTGCTGCATCCATATTTTCAAGGATTCCCCGCCAAAGTCCTCCACAAAAATCACGAGGCTGTTTTGGTATTTTTGCAAGTCATAAACTTGCACGACTCCCGCCTCTTTCAGCTCTCGGGTGATGCGGTATTCGGTGCGGTAGCGTAGCAATTCTTGAGGTGTGGGGTAGCTTTCTTTGAGCAGTTTGAGGATGAGCGGTTGGTTATCCGCTTCCCGAATCGCCCGGTACACCAGAGAGTTGGCACTTTCGTAAAGCAACTTCTGGACGGCAATGCCTGGAATGGAGAGCATATTTATTTTTTTGGTAAAAATTAACGCGAAGTCAAAACACACCGGGTTCGTTGTGTCGAGAATAGCGCTTTAGAAAGGAACAAATTATGTTTTTATAACACACTCTTAGTTTTTCGGCAGCGAAGTGGCTTTCAGGTGGTCTGGCATAGTAAGGGTAAGGAGTTATCATGCGACGTACCTAAGCCTTGTTAATTCTCAACTCCATAAATTGTCACCGTTTCTGTTATCCAAACATCGTTAAAAATTGTCCCACCCCCAGCGCTAAGCAAAATTTTGAATGTAGAGATTGTCACAGGCAGTTTGTTTAAAACCCCAGACATCAAAGGATTTCAGAAGAAACACAAAAATTGAGAGATCAGCTTTTATTAGAAAAAATATCTTGAGTTGCGATTGTCAAAGTCACGAGGGTGTCCCCCCGCTGGTTCCAATACTATGTTTTTTTCAACAATTAGCATCAGTCGCCCGGAAATTTCAAGTAAAGTCAAGAAACAAAGGCAAGCTAACGATCCAAGGTGATGAAATGTAGTCGTTTGTAGGCAATAAGGCTAACAAGCAGTGGAAAGAGCTGCCAATTGATGCCTTAACCAAAGAAATTATATGGTTTTATAGCAATCCTTGCAGGAGTCGTAAATTTTTTACCCCACCCCAACCCTCCCCTTACTAAGGGGAGGGAGTAAGAAATTCACAAATGATGCGAGGATTGCTATATAGGAAGTCGAGTTGAAATTGGTGCTAAAGGTTTTTGGGATTCCCTCCCAGCATTTTACAGACAATGTGCCGTCTATTATACAGATTTTTTGGTCGCATATAAAAAAGTTTTGCCTCGCCAGCGACATAAATCTGTCGGGAAAGATACGGGCAAAACTTCTGATATCGAAAGATGCAAGAACTCCCTGATGTACAAGATATCTCGCTATTGTTGTAAGAAAGAGTCTTTCCTAATCTAAAAAGCTCTCCAATCCTGTGGGAGCTTGGTGGTATTTTATTCATGATTACAACGCTTCTTTATCCCTAAAAGGATTAAGAATTTTTCGTTGCTATGCAGAACTACCAGACTTTGTTCTCATGATTTTGGAGAGTGATTTATCTACTTCCGCTTACCCTTCCCGGCTACAAACTCCCGCAGCCGGAGTAAACTAGCCGTTTGCCCCAAATTCAGCGGCAGCAGCGACACTCCCTCCAACCGAGACTGCACCCAACCGTCGCCCCAATACCACTCGTGAAATCCGTCAATTCCCTGACTCAACAACAGCCGCAGACAATTGTGCTCAACAATATCAACGTGATGCTGAACTGCCACGGGGCCTAGCCAACTTGTAAAGGTCAAACCTTGAGCAAATTCTTCCGGCAAACCGCTAGACAACTGCTGCGGCCACAGCCACTGCTGCAATTGACTCGGACGCAACAAGCTATCTCTAATCGCTGTTTCGGAAGCTTCAAGCTCAATCCGCAGGTTGCTTTGTTGAAAATTACCGAGCATAAGAATTTTAGATATAACTGCAAGTAACTTTAATGTAACTTATTGGACTGGTTCTAACCTCTTATGGGCGGGCAAGATGCCCACCCCACAACCAGAAAATTCATTCTTTGTGGAACAGGCTAGGCAAGCCTGTTCATGTCCGGGCGGGCTAGAAGCCCAACCCCTACTCCCACAAGCAGAAAATTTATCTGTTGTGGAACAGGCTAGGCAAGCCTGTTCATGTCCGGGCGGGCTAGAAGCCCAACCCCTACTCCCCACAAGCAGAAAATTCATTCTTTGTGGAACAGGCCGGAAAGCCTGTTCTTAGAAAATAGGGCAAAATGTTCGATCGCACATCACCGTCCATCCACCTTCATCTACACTGAAAGATTTAAGATATTCGATCGCACCTACTGCCGGAAACCCGATTTTCGTATCGAACTGTTAAGCTCTGTTTCATTTCATTGAAATCTCCCCTGCTTCACCCCACCGCATCCAAACTCCGTGATACCATCACACCTGAGTAATGCCTATAGAAAAAAACTGGAGAGAAAAGCTTTGACACTAAGGGTTGCAGTAGTAGGTTCAGGCCCTGCGGGTTCTTCCGCCGCCGAAACATTGGTAAAAGCAGGCATCGAAACATACCTATTCGAGCGTAAATTAGACAACGCCAAACCCTGCGGTGGGGCGATTCCCCTGTGCATGGTCAGCGAATTTGACTTGCCACAAAGTATTATTGACCGCCAAGTCAGAAAAATGAAAATGATCTCCCCCTCCAACGTCGAGGTGGACATCAATATTGAAAACGCCCACGAATACATCGGTATGTGCCGCCGCGAAGTTCTCGATGGCTTCATGCGCGATCGCGCCGCTTCCTTGGGTGCAAAACTGATTAACGGCACCGTTCACACATTAGAGATTCCCGCCAACAATACTGACCCCTATACACTCCACTATGCCGACCACTCCAACGGTACCGCTGTGGGAACTCAGAAAACTCTGAAAGTGGATTTGGTGATTGGGGCCGACGGCGCTAACTCCCGCGTAGCAAAGGCGATCGACGCTGGCGACTACAATTATGCGATCGCCTTCCAAGAACGCATCCGCCTGCCAGAAGATAAAATGGCTTACTACCAAGACTTAGCCGAAATGTACGTCGGCGACGATGTTTCTACCGATTTCTACGCTTGGGTATTCCCCAAATACGACCACGTAGCCGTCGGTACCGGCACGATGAAAGTCAATCAAGCCAGCATCAAAAAGCTGCAAGCAGGCGTCCGCGCCCGCGCTGCCAAAAAACTGATGGGCGGTGAGATTATTAAAGTGGAAGCTCACCCCATCCCGGAACATCCGCGTCCCCGCCGGGTTGTCGGTCGAGTTGCTCTCGTAGGTGACGCTGCAGGTTACGTTACCAAGTCTTCTGGCGAAGGTATCTATTTTGCCGCCAAGTCTGGCCGGATGTGCGCCGAAACTATTGTTGAGATTTCCAATAAAGGCGCGCGGATTCCGACTGAAGAGGAAATCAAGCTTTACTTGAAGCGGTGGGATAAAGCCTACGGCATTACTTACAAAGTTCTCGACATTTTGCAGCGCGTGTTTTACCGTTCCGACGCTACTCGCGAAGCTTTTGTGGAAATGTGTGCCGATCGCGACGTGCAGAAACTCACATTCGATAGCTACTTGTATAAAACCGTGGTACCGGCTAATCCCTTCATTCAGATGAAGATTACCGCCAAAACCATTGGTAGCTTGTTGCGTGGCAATGCTTTAGCGCCTTAATTCCCTGGGAATAAACGCACTTTGTATAAAAAAAGCGAGCAGTTTTGTGACTGCTCGCTTTTTTTTGATCTAAGATAATGAACTGTCAAAATTCACAGGCGAGACGCCTGTGCCACGTGTGCTAAGGAAGAGGGAGAAGAAGAATTGTTAGTTCAAGTTCAACTGCACTAAGGTATCGGGGGCGAGGAAGTGGGAAATGTGATAAGCTCGCTCTTCTGTTTTTAGCAGGATTTTTTCGTAGAGGTAGCGCGTAGCTCGATCGCCCAAACTTTCTGCTTGTCCTGCTTGACGCCGCAGCAAACCTATAATGGCTTGTTCCGCAGTCAAATCGTGTTCTAGCATTTGGCGGCAGGAATATACGCCGTCGGCTTCCGGCTCGAAACAGCACAGCTCGGCTAACTTACTAAAACCCGCTGCTGGTATGCCGCCCAATCCGTTCAACCGTTCGCCCAACTCGTGGACGCTATCTTGAGCTTCTCCGTAGCTTTCTTGAAAGAATTGGTGCAAGGAGTAGAATTCTGCCCCTTCCACCACAAAATGATGTTTTTGATATTGCAGGTATAGAGCCTGAAAACTGGCCAGCAGCGCGTTCATCCCTTCACAAATCGGTGCTGTGACTGAATGTTCCAGTAGAACTGGGTTTTCGGCTATGTGGCCAAATGGTCTCAATGCACTCTGAGTCTGGGCCATGTGTGTTCTCCTCTCAATAGGCAGTTTTGTTGCCAATAGAGTTAGTCTAGCACTCTAGATTTACCCGTCAAGCAGAGTCTGCCTCAATAGTGGAATATTTTGTAGAGTAGGAAATTTTTTTTCTAAACCTATTGAGAATTATTAGCAGTTGGGTTATGCTGGAACAAGATCCTCGTTCTGAACGCTTCCTGAAAGTGGGGCGAACCTTCTGAAGGCAGAAGGCAGAGGGCAAAAGGCAGAATTTTTCAGGAAGGGCTTTTGATCATCTTTGATGTTCTGCTGAAATCTGGCTTTTAACTTCTACCCGCTACCAGTCAGGGTAAAAATTAATGCAAATTATTACTGTTGTTAAAAAATGAATCCAGCAGATCCAGAATTAGAAGTCTGTGACATTGTGCAAGTTAGTTGGCTAGATAGGTGGCAAGTTTACAAACGCTTGCAAGAACTAGAAATTCCCTGCTGGTGTGCGGTTGACCAACCTTTGCGGGCAAAAGTCAACACTGTCAAACAAGCGGCTCAGTTAATGAGCGTGTTGAGGCAAGTCAGTGCCCCTCGATACGAACTGGTGCAGTGGCTCGAAGGCTGCTGGCAAATCGGCTAAAGGTAGAAGGAAGTTCGGCAACGAGCAGTGTAGAAGATGTAACGGATGTAACGGATTTAAAGGAGTCATAAAAATGTATAAATCTGGCAAGCAAGTTTCCGAATTCAGTTTAGAGGGAGAAATCCTCGGCCTGATTATTGAAGATGGCTGCAAACTTAAATATTTGCGAATTAGCAACGATCGCGGAGTAGAATATCTTGTTAAACTTTGCAAGGAATTGCGGTCATTTCTGTCGCCTGTTTTGACACCGGGGTTGAGAGTTCAAGTTGTAGGTGAGAAAGAACTCAATTTGAAAAACGGTAAAATAAAACTTAAAGCTCGCAGCCTCAAGCTGGCTCAAGGTCAAAATGATCGATCGCACGAACACCTCGACTCCACCAATGGGCCTGTTGCGGTATTGACATCGGACGATCGCGCGATCGGCAAAACCCAAGTCACCTCTGGCGCAGCCGCTCAAACTGTAAAAGCTCCAGCAAAAACCCAAACCAAAATATTAGTATGTCAAAAATCAGACTGCCTGAAGCGGGGCGCTGGAGGAGTCTGTAAAGCTTTAGAAAATGCTTTGAATTCGCGCGGTTTAGAAGACAAAGTGACAGTACAGGGAACCGGATGTCTCAAACAGTGCAAAGCAGGCCCAAATGTTGTGATGCCGGACAGAACTCGCTACAGCCGCATTGCACCGGCAGAAGTTCCAGCAATCATTGACAAACATTTTGCAGTTGTTAAAGCTTAGGCGATTGCCGAGATACCGAAACAGTGCGTTAGACATCGGGAAAAATTATTTTGATAGGACTCTGGGCGAAAAACTCACATCTGTAGGGTGCTCACAGGCGCATCTTACGCTTTAATTTGAGTTCGGTTTGTAGCTTGATCGCGCCACTCGATTCAGAGGTTATTGTCCCAAAAAACCGGAAAAATGCCAAAAACTATCACTGAGGGGCTTCCTTCTGTAGAATCTCTAAGGATAGACTGTATCTGAGACCCTGTGAGTATTGGGATAAAAAGCCATGTCAGAAGCTGATCTTCGAGCCCATCAGCACCAACCGCACCCTGCTGTTCCATCCGATACCGAACCATTTCAGTCAGATTTTGCTGCTACTGGGGGTTTTGAGCCGATCGCCCCCGATGCGACAGACACTCCCGCAACGGTGCCCCAACAGCCAGAAGAAGACTGGCAAACAGTAGATTTTCCCAACGCCATCAGCGTAGATGCAATTCCCACAAAACCGGAAACAAAAAATTCGCAATCTCCGACACAGCCGACTGAGGCGGGCTCGCCCCCGATGTCAGAGAATCTAAAAAATATGCTTGGGAATGCCGAACAAGCTAAGGGCAAAGGATCAACCCCAGTCACCCTCATGCAAGCGCTGCACGAATGCAACCGCGACCTTTTACAGCGCATCGCCCAGCTAGAAACAGCTCTGGAAGAGTCCCAAAAAACCTTGCAGAATCGCGAAGCTTTGCTAGAACAGCGGACTGCAGACCTCGAAAATACTCAAGAACAATTGACGCGGCTGTTTGGGAAAGTGGAAGTTTCCCATCAAACCCTCCAAAGTCAAGAAATTTTAGTCGAAAAATTAAGAAGTCAGTTGGCAACCAGCCAAGTCAGGCTAGCGACTGTTGAGCGAGAATGTGCGTCTACTGTGCAGCGCTACAACGAACAGTTACACCAGTTAGTAGCCACAGAAAATATTTGCAGGGAATTACGAGCCCGCTTGCACCGCCAGCAGCGCCACACTCTGCAATTCAAAGCTGCCTTGGAAAGAAGTTTGGACAGGCCGCAGGTAAAGTCGCCGAAGATCGAGCCGCCTGACAATAATCTGGACACCGCCAGCGCACAATTAGAATCTTTGCTCGCGGCGGTCAAAAGCTCTCAGATGCCGGTGCCCCCAGCCTTCAACGCTTCCCCTGTCCAACCTTGGTCGGAATCAGAAGAGCTTCCAGAGGTAGCCGCTGCTGCCGAGGCGATCGAGCCTGAAGCCCCAGCCAATCTGGAACTCCACAAATTAGCCGAAGTACCCGGCATTCAATTGCACAAGAGCGAAACCTACCAACCTGATGAGCCGGCAACTGACTTGGCAGAACCGGTTGCGGAACCTGAACTGCCGATGGCTGAGTCTGAACCCGAAACTGCTACCAATGTGGACGCCCAAGAATTGGCTAGGGCTTTTCAAATTTTGAACTCTGTTGAAACCTTTGGCATTCAAGAAGTGCGATCGAGTGTGGCAAAACCTACAGCAGTTGCCCAACCAGACTGGCTGAGCTTGATTGCCAGTCCGCTGCGGGCTTCTAAAAAACGTCGATCGCTAGCTGAAATTGAATTGCCAAGTTTTCGATAGCGAACTGAAGTTGCTAGTTTTGAGTTTTAACTCAAAACTCAACACTCTTTTCTCCCCTTTCCCATGCCATAGGTGAGAGCATAGCTGGTAGCCAACAGCCACAGCCAAACAGCCGGATATCGGGGTTCCAACCAAGGTTGTACCCTGCGAGCGAAGCTGGGAAGCCATCCGAACAGCAAACTGGCCAAAGCCAGCAGAGTAAAATTCAAGTAACTTCCCAGCCAGCGCCAAATATCCCTCAAGGTGACAAAATCTAAAATCCACAATAGGAGAGAAGGGTTTTTCCCGGCGGCTTCGATCGCCAGTCGATTGAAAGTTAGCCAGTCGGTTCTGTCTTTAATAAAAGTTTCGGCTACGGTGAGTTTTTGTGCTGCCAAAATACCGAAAAAGGTATTGAGAATTGAATTAATTCTTTGAGGTGGCAAACTACTCCCGTTAGGAACCATCATGCCTTTAGAAAATAGCCAAGTTACTGATACATTGCTCTGGTAGGCGCGAATTTGGTTTAAGTGATTTGCCGTCAACAAATTGTGCTTTAAAGCAGTATCCAAAAGGTCTGTTAACCGGAAAAGATTGCGGACAAGAGAGCCGAAGCCGGTGAAAACGAGGGGAGATTGCAGGGATGCTGCGTCGCCGATCGAGACTAGGCGATCGATCGCCACGGAGCGATCTCCGCTGTTGCTGCTAAAATGCCCCGGAATATAACCAAAGGTCGGTTTTTTCCACACCAATTTATCGACATCGCAGCGGCGGTATTCCGGCAAAATTGCGAAAAAATCCTCGTACATTTCCAGCAAAGAACCGGGATTCTCTGGATGTACTTGGTGGTAGTGAAATAGATAAACTGTCAGTTCTGTGCCGGCGCCAGGAAACAACTCCCAGATGAGCTGCCGCCCGCGGGAAATGTCCCCGTGAGTGTAGAGCACATCCCCGTACTCGGAATCCCATACTCCCGGCTCAAATCCTGCGTCGATGACGGCTCCCACTGTCGGACAAACGCTGTCAAAAGTCCGCCCTTCGTTCAATTGCCAAGCGATGGGAGAAGCCGAACCCATTGCATCCACCAGCAGCCGTCCTAATGCAGTGCGATCGGCTTTTGTCGGCAAGTGGCGGCCTTGAAATACTACTTTTTCTGCTTCAACATCGGCTCTGAGAAACTCAGTTTCGTCCCATATTTCTCCACCAGCTTCTGTTAGCTTAACTCCTGCTAAATTCAGCAATTTCTCCCCGTCCAAAGCTACATTGAGTACCTTTGGTGTGTGCAGAACTGGCGCTTTAGCAACGGGCGGATTGTTAGCATCAAAAAACTTGTTGTAGCCATCTTTGTATTCTCTGGCAATCAAAGTTTCTATTTCTGCAGCAGTAAATAAACCCAAATCAATTAAGCTTTGAATTTCCTCGCGCGAAATATTCCACTCGCGATTCATCCGCCCGAAAGGCATTCGCTCAACTAGCAGCACCCGGTAGCCCAATCTCGCCATGACTGCGGCGTGAATCACTCCCAAGGCCCCGCCAATATAAATTAAGTCATAAAAAGTATCGCCAGAATCAGACACCGAAATCGTGTCTTCTGCCTTTTTCCCTGTTTCCTCTTCCTTCAAAAACACTACTTGTTTTGGCTTTTGGGGATTGCGGGTGCCTTCCCGCCAGCGCTGCTCCCACCAGTAGACGCGCTGGAGGTCATATTCACCTTTGGGCATTTTTTGGAAGTATTTGACGGTGAGGGGGTAATAGGGGGCAAGAGCCTCAAAAATTGACTGTTTGGAGAGGTCTATGACAGGGGGTTCCCGGTAGCGATCGGGAAACTTGTTTCTCACAGCAAGATTCAGAGCTTCCAGGAACTTTCTTTCTCCAGCAGGCGCCTCTTCTACACGAAAGACTTTTAAATAAGTTGTGCGTTGCAGTGACCAAACAAAGGTGGAGAGTTCTGTCGATCGCCAATTTTGGTTTCCTGAATTGGTGTCAGCCAAGGCGGGTTTTGGATTGGCATTTTGAGTTCCAGACTTGAGAACCTCGGCTGTTGTGGCTGGTGAAAGCAGGCGAAAGCCGTCAGCAGTAATAATTTTTTCTCCGATTCCGGGATCGAATTCGTGCTGCAACCAAGTGCAGACGGCTGCTGTATCCGGTGTCGGGACTTCTAGATAAAGAATTTCTTGCATGATTAGGCTCTCAATTCTGAATAAATTAATAAAGATGGGGGAGTTGACAAGGGAGCAAAGTAGGCTATACTCCCGAATACTTATTGAGTTTTAAATAAGTTTACAATGTTCTCAGATTTTTAGGTTTTCGATCGCTCTTGCTCTTGGTGGGGGCGCAGTGGCTGAATATCTACTCCTTTCGGTATGCACTTCTATGAATTATCCCATTCCTACGAATCCTCAAGAAATGATTGCTTTGCGACAGCAGCCGCTTAATGAAGAATTGGTGGCGTCGGCGATTGCGGGTGTGATTCAAATAGCTCGATCGCGCTCTCAGTCTTTGGATGAATTAAAGGCTGAGGTACTCGCGGACGACAATCTGCTCGATTTTGCTCAGAGGCTATGGCTGAGCGACATTGTGGCTCAAGCTTGGAACAATTTACCTTAGACTCGACTGCTGCTAAAAGATCTACTTCATTAGAGGTGAACTTAAAATGGTACAAACAAGATTAAAATCCTTAACTTTAGAAGAGTTTCTCCAACTACCCGAAACCAAACCTGCCAGCGAATACATTGACAATCAAATTATTCAGAAGCCAATGCCACAAGGGAAACACAGTGCGACTCAATGTGAACTAATTATTTTCATTAACGCTATATTAAAACCCAAAAAAGTTGCACGAGCATTTCCCGAACTCCGGTGTACGTTTGGTGGAAGGTCAACAGTGCCTGATGTTTCAGTATTTGTCTGGAACAGAATTCCCGCCGATGATAACGGCGAAATTGCTAATGTCTTTCCCATAGCTCCTGATTGGACAATTGAGATTTTGTCACCTGACCAAAGTCAAACTAAAGTTACTAAAAATATTCTGCACTGCTTAAATCATCAAACTCAAATGGGCTGGCTGATCGATCCCGACGAACAATGCGTTTTTGTTTATGTTCCCCAGCAACAGACAGCAGTATTTGATGAACCAGAAATGGTGCTACCTGTGCCGTCCTTCGCTAACGAACTGCGGTTGAGTGTCGGAGAATTATTTGGCTGGCTGCTGAAATAATCTTCGGAAGGAAGAAGGAAGAGGGAAGAAGGAAGAGGGAAGAGGGAAGAGGGAAGAGGGAAGAGGGAAGAAGGAAGAGGGAAGAGGGAAGAGAGTGATTTTGACACGGCTACACGGATTAAATACTGCCAACAGTCAACAGTCAACAGTCAACAGTCAACAGTCAACTAACTAACGCAACTCAACTTCTCGCTTGACTTCTGCTAAAACTCGATCGCCCCGCGTCAACCGGTATTCTGCCCGCCAAACTCCCGGAATCAGAGGAGAGTTTGTACTGTTTCTTTTGCCGACATAACCCAACCAAGTACGGCTGGGGGCTTTAATTTCATTGGTCTGATCGGCGATGGTTGTGCCGTTGGGTGCAAATAATTTGTATTGTTCGCGATCGCCCTTGAGCACTCCGTAACTTTGCACCCAAAACAACAAAGCTGGACTGTTTGCAGGGAGTTGAGTCTCGGAAAATTGTCCTTCCCAGACAGCGTTGATATCGGGCGGCTTATTGGCAAAACCGGCCCGAATTAAACCTGTGGAAATATAGTCTAGAGGCTTGTCCCAAATAGGATTGCGGGCGATGTTGCAGCCTACCTTCGCGTCGGGCCCGACAAAGGGATCTACTGGTTTGCCTTGATAGCGAAAAGTTACGTGTACGTGGGGGAAAGAGGCCATCCCAGAGTTTCCCACCATGCCCAAAACTGTGCCTTTTTGTACCTGCGTACCCGGTTTGACGGCAACGCTGCCTTTGCGGAAGTGGCAGTATTGGGCTTCCCAACCACCGCCGTGGTCGATTACCATGCCGTTGCCGCATTCTGTGCCTGCGATGTTGGCTTTGTCTGTATCGTTTTGTAAACGCCGATCGACAACACCATCTCGTGCTCGCAAAACCTTGCCTGCTGCGGAGGCAATAACTGGAACTCCTTTTGCCATTGCTTTGGCGTCGGGAATGGCAAAGTCTGTGCCGTCGTGCCCGTCGTAGGTTTGGCGCCCGCAGCCAAAATCGACGGCGGTGGGGCCGGGTTCTCGATCGAAATACAGCAATACAAAACAGTCTTTTCCTAGGGTACAGTCGATCGGCTGACCGAATTGCGGGTTGTTCGGCTTTTGGGCGACTGCGGTCGAAACGAGACGCTGGGCGATCGTGTGGGCTTCGGCGATCGGGGCACTTACTCCGCTGTTATTAGCACAGCTAGACAGACTTGTCAACCCCAAGGTCAACAAAATTGCAGAAATGTATTTTTTTGATAGTATAGTCATTCGCCCGTTGGATGTAAAAGCTGAGGTGGGTAGTGAAAAATCAATTAATCATTCAGAATAGAGGAGATCAAAAATCTTGACGATGGGTAAGGCGTTTTCGTTTCCTATATTTGTTGTATTATTTTGAGTTGGATATTTTAAAATTTTAATTAGTTCAAGAATGGGTTCTAAAATTCGATCGCTCATTTCGATAATTCGGCTAGCCGGTCTTGCTGTTGCTGCTTTGGCGATGTGGGGATTTGCCACTATTGCCGAAGACGTGTTGGAAAAAGAAAGTTACACTTTCGATACCTCTATTTTACTAGCTCTGAGGGAATTGCACACTCCGCTGCGCGATCAAATAATGCTGGGCTTTACCTTTTTGGGCGAGCCGAAGTTGCTGCTAGTGATTTGTCTGAGCTTGGGTATTGTTTTGCTAGCGCGCAATCACCGCTCGGAAGCTGCAACAATTGCGCTCGCGGGTGGGGGAGCGATCGGTTTAAATTTACTGTTAAAAAAACTTTTTGCCCGCGATCGACCTCAACTTTGGGAGCGCGTTGTTAATGTAACATTTTACAGTTTTCCTAGCGGCCACGCAATGATTTCAATGGTTATTTACGGTTTACTAGGATATTTTTTGGGTGCACGCTTTCCCAAGCAGCGCTGGTCAATTTACAGCTTGACAGTTGTATTAATTTCTGCTATTGGTTTGAGCCGACTTTACCTAGGAGTTCACTGGCCTACCGATGTTATTGCTGGTTATACGGCTGGTTTGGTGTGGCTGATTACCTGTATTATCACTTTGGAAATATGGAAGGAATTGCGTTCTTTTACTACGGCTTCTAAAGAGGAGTTTTTGTCACCTGAAAATTCTCAAGAATAATTTTTAATTTTCTACTCAAGACTGACTATTTGCTTTTGAGTAAAACACATGGCAATTCCTTTTTCATAATAAGCAGCCTCGTTAATAAAAATTGGATATACGGTTGATTTACCTTCAGACAATACTGACTCACCATCAAAGGTCAAAAACATCGGATCACCGGGATTCAGGGCTTGATAATCTCTGGATTGCAGGTGAGGATGAATCATTGCCTGAATTTCTCTGTTCTCATTTCTGGGATAGTCGATCGCCCCAATGGTGTGATAAATAGTCAGGGGATTTTTTGCAGCAGGCATTGTGCCTTGATTGTAGGCTTCTACGCAGTCTAATATCGTGCCGACAACTTGCTCAGTTTGCTGAAATAAAGAGGCATCCAAGACGCCTTGCGGCACTGCACCAACTTCCAGCGTACCACCTAATTCGGAAAGCGAGCGCAGCAAAGGACTATCATGATTCTTGGTTGCCGAAGCGAGTACCTTGAGGTGGGGATACACAGAGGTTAAATAAGCTGCTAGTTGCAGGTTAAATGGATGATGGCTGGCAAGAATAAATGTTAGCCCCATGTTGGATGTGGTGCTGTGCAAATCGATAATTAAGTTGGGCAGATGAGTGCTTTTTGCGCTCAAAAGGCGGTAGATTTCTTTCGCCCGTAGCGCTTCATAGCTGGACAGATGGGGATTTTCTAAATCTTGTTTTCTAAAGCAGCGGTTGAGGTCGATATCGATGTAGCGTGTCCCGATTTCGCAAGCTTTGGGATTGGCTAGCAGGGCGATTGTTTCAAAAGTCGATCGCCCAATTAACTCTGGCGCGCGATCGAATTTCTTCACGAGGTAAATTCCTGTGAGTTCGTTTCCGTGGGTTCCTCCCACTATGGCAACACGTTTAATTTGGTTCATAGACAAATAACTTCCTATCCCAAGCGTACCACCCTTTGTCATCTGTTGGTAAAACAAACCTGAGAAACCCGGTTTTTTTGTGTATTTATCGTTCCCCAACTAAAAGCTTGTAGAAACCGGGTTTCTCGCCCCATGCGTGAATCTCAGAAACCGGGTTTCTCTCGATATTTCTCGTCACCCAACCAAAAAATTCATAGAAACCCGGTTTCTCGCCTCGATCCAAAAATTTCGGTCACAATAAAATGAAGACTACTCAGAGACAAAGGGCATGACGAGAGCGCACTTATTGCAGTTAATCTACAAAGCCACTGATGAAGGCCAGACAGAATTTGATTTGGCGGGGTTGGGTTGGAGGAATTGCCACCGTTATTTCGGAGATCGTGTTAGCATCGAGTAAATAATGCAGCGTCATTCAAAGATGACCTCGCGTCCTGCAAAAGTTCGATCGCGAACTTCTCCCCAACTTTCATCAGGATTTAAACCCAGTTTGTGCAGTTGATATTTTTCACGAAATGCACGCTAGAGATTCTCCAAAGCTAAGTTCGAGATTCTGTGGCTGTTTGCGGCGTTGAATGTATTCGCGCAAGGCGATTTCAACTAGAGTCTCGAACTCAATTTCTCCCTCAAGTTCGAGATCCTCTTGCAGCAGTGCCGTATCCATATTCAGGCTTGCCACCATTGGCTTTCCTCTTTTAACGGTTATTTTATTATAGTTGTGATGCCTCGCTCAGAAACCGGGTTTTTGCCCAGAAGACGCATGACAGTGTAGAAACCAAAAAAAACCCGGTTTCTTTGATTGTGACGCGCGAACAACTCCCCACCCAGCGAAAAATCCTGTCACAATAAAATCAAGACTACCGAGAGACCAAGTGGGTATCGAACTCAAGCTACCGTCAGGACACTAAATCATTTAAAATTAAAGTTGGGGCGATGATCGCTCCAATCATTCCACAAACCTCGGTGTTGCCATGCGTAAAATTGTACTATTCATTGCATCTAGTCTGGACGGTTATATCGCCCGATCGAATGGCGATATTGACTGGCTCTTTACAGACCAAAATTACGGCTATACTAAATTCTTAGATAGCATCGATACGGTTCTCCTGGGTCGGAAAACTTACGAACAAGTTCTAACTTTTGGCGAGTACCCGTACCAGGAAAAAAAGAGTTATGTTTTTACGAATAATCTAGATTTTCAAGCTACTTCGGATGTCGAAGTGGTAACATATTTAGAGAATTTTGTCAAGGAGTTGCGCTTGCTTGAGGGCAAGAATATTTGGTTGGTGGGAGGTTCTCTGCTGATTCGCGATTTCCTCAATCAAAATTTTGTTGACGAAGTGATTCTCTCGGTGCACCCGATTATTTTGGGCGAGGGAATTCCTTTATTTACTAATCCCATAAATACTACAGCTTTGCAGTTAACTGGATGTCAGACATACAGTTCTGGTATGGTTCAGCTATCTTATGATGTCGCGACTTGAGGGCTATCGCAGCAGCTTAGGCGCTCTCGCTCTGGCTGCTATAAGATAGATATAGAAGCTGTATGAGGGAGAAATGGCTGCTAGAGATTTATTTCATGATGCTGTAAAAAAAGCGCTTCAGAAGGAGGAGTGGGAAATCACCGCAGATCCGCTGATCGTCAAAATTCAGGGTGTTAAGTTTGAGATTGATTTAGCGGCAGAGAAGATTTTGGCAGCAGAGAAATTAGGGCAAAAAATTGCTGTTGAAATTAAAAGCTTTCTCAACAACTCTGCAATTACTGACTTTCATCTCGCCTTGGGTCAATTTTTGAATTATCGGCTTGCCTTACAAATCAAAGAACCGGACAGAACACTGTATCTAGCAGTACCATTTGATACTTTTGACTCGTTTTTTCAAGAGCCATTTATCCAAGAAGCGGTCAATGTGTATCAACTTAAACTCGTCGTTTACCATCCTCAAAAGGAGGTAATTGTGGAATGGAAAGAGTAGAGCATTACCGCCAGTGTATCCGCAAATTGCTAACTCAACAAGCAACGATAGAAAAGCCTAATTCCGACGTTGAATGCCAGCTTGTTTTTGATGGGGAACATGACCACTATCAGTTACTCGATGTTGGCTGGGAGGGACTAAAGCGGATATACAACTGTTTCATTCATTTGGATATTAAGGATAGCAAAATTTGGATTCAGCGCAATATGACAGAGGTGGATATTGCACGGGAATTTGTAGAGATGGGGGTGTCTGAGGAGGATATTGTGTTGGGGTTGCATCCACCTTACAAGCGTCCGCATACTGGGTTCGGGGTAGCGTAAAGGAAAATGCGATCGCCGATGATGAAATGTGTTTGCTACTTGTTGCTATTAATATCTTTTTTCTGGAATTCCCTTCCTGCTGAGGCCTCTGTATGCCGCAATTATCAAGGAAGCGAGATTTGCATTGTCGATATCAAACGCAGTGCAAAAAATTATTGGGAATACAGGGTAATTCTGAGTGTTGATGGAGTGAAACAGCCTCTGGAAGTCTACAATTGCCGCGATCGCACTACAGTTAAGAAATATGGAACTGTTTTGGCGTTTGGACAAAACAACCCTGGTGAAATCGTCTGCCGTTTTTTTAATCAGAAATAGTTTTGGTAATCGATTTTAGAACCTCTATCTGTATAGTGTGCACTGGGCACCGGTTGAGTTTGTATGGTGTGCACTGCGTACAGTTTGACTACAAGTTATGGTAGGGTGCGTCAATCGATTTTAGATTTTAGATTTTAGATTTTAGAGGCGACCCCACGGATCAATGCTCTTTCTTGAGGATTTTCGATTTTCGATTTGGGATTGATTCCACGGATAAATCCGGGGGCTTGATACCATCAAGAAATTCGTGGTCAGGGGCGAATGTTTTAATCGCCTACTCAAGAATTTTTACCCTGACGCACCCTACAGTTAGTTAGCTACTAATACTGTTCAGTACACACCTTAGTGTTAGCCGTTCATAGCTTTGATTAAAATTCCGATGATTTTCTGAATATCTCGGATAAAATACTCGGTTAAATCTATCGAAACCACCTTATTTTCCAGTTTTAGAAATTGCCAAACTGTACCAGTTGTGACAGCGCCGTAAATGATCGAGATTTCATTACCTTCTTGTTGGTTAAACAATTGTGCTGCTACCATTTCAGCGATACACTGACCTAATCCTGCTTTCAAGTTCTCATTTTTTGCCTCTACAATTGCCAATATGGGAGTGGAAATAAACAACTGTTCCTGAGAATTGCTCATTAAAAAATCGCAAAATCCATTGAGTCCTTTACTTGGATCGACATTAAACTCGATCCCAGAAAATAAACTTATATGATAATTTAATTTGCGCCTAATTTCTAGAAGAATTGGGGCTATAATCATTTCTGATCGCGCTTTTTCGGTATTAATTGAAACCGCGAGATCGATATTTTCTTTGAGAAGAGTTGTTAATAATTCGCTGGGTTCTATTTCGGGAACATCAGCGAATAGGTGGGAAGACTCAGTAATTGTCAATTCAAATATTTTACTTACATTACTTAATTTGAAATCGCTGTAAGCCATTGCTTTTATAATTCCGTAGTTACCGGAAACGATGTTGCAAAAAAAATCTTTTGAGAGAGTGCAGATTGGCTGTTCTGTGCTGACTACGCACCCTACATTTAGATGTAAGGTGCGTAGTACACACCAGAGTTAAAATTTGCCGTCAACTGCTGACACGCAGCGTTCGCAAATTAGCGGATGTTCGATCGACTCTCCGACGTGAGTCGAGTAATTCCAGCAACGATCGCACTTTTGGCCGTCTGCTTTGACTACACCAATCGCCAACTCTGGAGACTGATAACTGTACGGCAATTCTTGCAGGATTGCATTCGATTCTACCAGTTCCACTTCCGAAGTAATGAACAAATACCGCAATTCGTCTACACCGTTGCCGGTCATTGTAGAATCGTGCCCTGCAGCTAGGTCAGCAGGAATTTCTGGTTTGGGTTCGACTGCAACTAATTCTGCTTGCGGGATTTGGGGTGTTTCTACAAACACTTTTTCGGCTGGGGCTGTTTGTGCGATCGCCTCTGTTTCTACAAGCACAAGCGCTGTATCTAATGCCGGTGCGAGGACGATCGCCTTTGTTTCTGCAAGTACAAGCGCTGTACTCCGGCCCACCACATCTGCTGTCAGGAAATCAATTTGTAGTGCAATTTCTTGACGGTTGGCGGCAAACAGCAAGTGACGGAAAGCAAACCAGATGGTAAATAAGATGCCGATGACTTCAAAGAGGCCTCCCAACATCGGAATCTGATTCATCGTATCCAAAACCGCCAGCGTTACTCGGCCCGTTATCAACACAGAGGCTAACAGCCCAAGTGTTACCAGCGCTTGTTGGTATTCTGTGAAAAACTTTCCCGCGTATTCAGGCAAATTAGCCACAAACTCGGCGGCTTGATCGAAGATTGGCTGCGAATCTGAGGCCGACAGTTCAGGGACAGAATACTCTACTATCTGAGAAGGTCGATCGCTCTTTTGTGCGATCGTTTTCTGCTCAACATAAATTGTATTTTCTGTCAAGACTTTGGCAACTTTTGCCGCTTGTTCTTCCTGTTTATCTTGTGCTGCTTTTGCTTTCTCCTCTGCAGCTAACTCTATGACTGAATTTTGCGATCGCACATAATCCACCAATTCTTCGCTGCTGGGATTGAAAGCTTGCAATTGCTGTCTTTTCTCAACATCGGGAACGTACAATAAAACCTTAGCTTCCAAAGAAGAACCGATCGCCTTTTCAATCCGGGCTTTTTCCAAAACCTTGTTAACTTCGCCGCGCACTTGTCGCAAATACTGCCAGCGAGTAGCCAATTCTGGATTGTGCCATGAAGCATCAATTTGCACCCAGCCGGCTTCAAACACGGACTTGTACGGAGTCGGATAGGGAAGGTACTGCCAAATATCCTCAGCCATGTGACACAAAACAGGTGCGATCGCCCGTGCTAAATTCTCCACAGCAATGGCAATCACCGTCTGACAACTGCGACGGCGAAGGGTATCTGTCGCGCTGATGTAAAGTCTGTCTTTGGCAATATCCAAGTAAAAATTCGACAAATCCACCGTGCAGAAATTCTGCACAGTTTGGAAAAATCGGGAAAATTGGAAGCTTTCAAAAGCATCTTGGACATCCGCAAATACTTCGCCCATTCTGTGCAGCATATAGCGGTCGAGTTCCGGCAATTCCTCGTAAGCAACGGCATCTTTTGCCGGATCGAAATCGTGCAAATTACCCAGCAAAAACTTAGCTGTATTGCGAATTTTGCGGTAAACATCCGACTGCTGTTTGAGAATGTTTTTGCCCAAAGGCACGTCTGCCGAGTAGTCTACCGAAGACACCCACAACCGCAAAACATCGGCTCCATATTCATTAATTACGACTGCCGGATCGACGACATTCTTTTCAGATTTGCTCATCTTGCGGCCTTTTTCATCGAGCACAAAACCGTGAGTCAAAACTGTTTTGTATGGAGCAACGCCGTTAGTTGCTACACTGGTAAGCAAGCTGGATTGAAACCAGCCGCGATGTTGGTCAGAACCTTCCAAATAGATATCAGCAGGATAGTTTAATTCCGATCGACCTTGGGCAACTGCGGCCCAGGAAGAACCCGAGTCAAACCACACATCCATCGTGTCGGTTCCCTTGCGGTAAGTGCGGCCGTTATTGCGGTAAGATTCCGGCAGCAATTCATCGATCGACAATTCCCACCAAGCATCGGAACCCTTCTCGGCAAAGATGGCTTGCACATGGGCGATCGTTTCTTCATTCAGCAGCGGTTCGTTGGTTTCTTCGTCGTAGAATACCGGAATGGGAACACCCCAAATCCGCTGGCGGGAGATGCACCAATCCGATCGATCGCCCACCATTGCAGTAATCCGATTTTCCCCTTGGGCGGGAATCCAATTCACACCCGCGATCGCTTTTAAAGCTTCATCTCTAAACCCTTCAACCGAGGCAAACCACTGTTCCGTCGCCCGAAAAATGGTCGGCTTTTTCGTGCGCCAATCGTAAGGATAAGAGTGAGCGTAACTTTCCTCTTTAATCAAACAATTGGCTTCGGCAAGGGCGTCAATCACTGCCCCGTTGCCGTCTCCGAGGACATTTAAACCTGCAAACTGTCCGGCTTCTGCGGTAAAATTTCCGTTTTCATCTACGGGCGTTAACACTGGTAAACCGCAGCGTTTTCCGACGATAAAGTCTTCTTGTCCGTGCCCCGGTGCGGTGTGCACCAATCCGGTTCCTGAATCGGCGGTAATGTAGTCGCCGCCGGCAACAATTGGACTTTCGCGATCGAACAGCGGGTGTTTGTAGCTGCAACCTTCTAGTTCTTTGCCTTTGAACGTAGCAAGTATTTTTAATTCTGTATTAAAAGTTGCCGACAGCCGATCGACCGCATCGACAGCTACTAACATAAATTGTTGTGCGATGTGGGAATTTGCCGGCGGTTCCACCACAGCATAAGTCAGTTCGGGATTGACGGCGATCGCCAAGTTGGCTGGAATCGTCCAGGGGGTAGTCGTCCAAATCGCCGCCCAGAGGCTCGGCATATAGCGCTTGAGCTTCGACTGCAAAGATTTTGACAATTTTCTCACATGAAAGCCGACGTAGATGCTGCGCGACGTGTGGCCTTCGGGATATTCCAATTCGGCTTCGGCGAGGGCTGTTTTCGAGCTCGGACTCCAGTGAACCGGTTTGAAGCCGCGGTAGATGTAGCCTTTGAGCACCATTTGACCGAAAACGCCGATTTGGGCGGCTTCGTATTCGGGTTTTAGGGTTAAATACGGGTGTTCCCAGTCGCCCCAAACGCCGTAGCGCTGGAAGGATTCGCGCTGCTGTTCCATTGTTTGCTGGGCGAAGGCGGAGGCTTTGCGGCGGAGTTCGATCGGCGTAAGATTTAGCCGCTCCTCCGATTTCATATTCTGCAATACTTTAAGTTCGATCGGCAATCCGTGACAATCCCAACCGGGAACGTAGCGGACTTTTTTGCCGCGCAGCATTTGGTAGCGGTTGATAAAGTCTTTAAGGATTTTGTTGAGGGCGTGGCCGATGTGGAGTTGTCCGTTGGCGTAGGGTGGCCCGTCGTGCAGGATGAACAAGTCGCCTGGGTTATTTTCCGAAAGGCGATCGTAGATTTCTTGATCTGCCCAAAATTGTTGCAATTCTGGTTCCCGTTTGACAGCGTTAGCGCGCATATCAAACTTGGTTTTGGGCAGGTTTACCGTGTCTTTGTAAGATTTAGCTTCCATTTTTGACAAACTTTTTATGTAGTTAGTTGTTAGTAGTTAGCGGTTATTTGAAAGATGAGATCAAGTCCGGTTAAATAATCATAATCAAGTTTGTAGTGACCACTTTAGTCATCTCTCGTCATTGAAGAGCTGACAACCAGATATTTTAGTATAAGCGATCGACCGCACATTAGATCGAACCAAATCCGTAGAACTCTCTCTCTTCTCTTCCTCTGCGCCCTCTGCGCCCTCTGCGGTTAAATCATTCCTAAACAAACCGAGGTAGCGCTACTGAGTCAGCCAACTGAACATTTCACCCACGGTGAGATTGAAGGATTCGGCAAAGCTTGGAACGGGGATGCGATCGCCCGGTTCTTCAAAAACTGCTAAGGTGCGATCGGCAAAATAGACAAATACCACTTCTTCTTCCGGGTCAATCAACCAGCCCATCTGGGTTCCGTGGCCGAGACTGTGGAGAATGTTGCGGACGACTTTAGTTTGACTTTGGTCGGGGGAAAGAATTTCGATTGTCCAGTCGGGGGCGATGGCGAAAGTATTGGCTACTTCGCCGTTTTCATCGCGGGGAATGCGTTCCCAGGTAAAGACTGCAAGATCGGGTACAGTCGATCGACCGCCAAAGGTACAGCGCAATTCTGGATAGGCGCGCGCGATGCGTTGGGGTTTGAGTACCCGGTTGATATCACCACCCAAATCGCTTTGAATAGTGCTGTGTTTTCCTTGGGGCATAGGTTTTTGGATAATTTGACCATCGATGAATTCGCTGGCGGGTTTGGTTTCCGACAGTTGGAGAAATTCATCGAGAGTCAAAGGTTTAGAAGCGGTTTGAACCATTATTTTAATTGGATTTAAGTTTAATTTGTATTAGTTAAGCGATCGTGCATTTAATTTATACTCACATCTCTCAAGAACAGGCAAGATGCCTGTTCCACAAAGAGTAAATTTGCTTGTGGGGTAGATTTCTTCAAACTCTTGTGGGGTGGGCATCTTGCCCGCCCAAAAGCTTAAATTTTAAGGTTCAACCACTTATTAGCTGCCATTCCGGTTATAGAAATACTCCCAACCCGCGGCTAACGGCATTTCCCATGCGATCGCACAATGAAGCATCCGGCACTTTGTCTCCTTCCTGTTCCCATTTTTCCACGAGTTGGCGACCCAGGGGCGTGAGGCGAAAACTGTCGGTAATCCCTTGTCCGTCTACTTCCCGCCGCAACACGCCGACTTGGATCAGCCACAGTAGCGAGTTTTCGGCTACGAGTTCGGATACGGGCGATCGGGTGTAGCCGCTTTCGACACCGGAATTTGAGGCGATCGCACTTAGGAAAACACTGTTATCGCGGATGGTCTGGAAGAAGTGTAATTGAAAAGGGGAACAGCGGACGGCGCGATCGGCTCTTTTGACAGTGCGATCGGGATAACTAATAGATTTAAACGCTTCGGATGGGATAAAAGTCATTCAAAAAACCTCTGAACAGGTACTATATTTTTAATTGTTACAGATATCCGAGCGGGCTGATTCACCCTATCGATCCTAATTTTACACTTATTATGACCGATACACTAAATAATATCAACAGGTTTATTGAATACGTCCGTACTTTGAAGGGAGACGAAAAGGGCGAAGCTCAAGTATTTTGCGATCGCCTGTTTCAAGCCTTCGGTCATCTAGGCTACAAGGAAGCGGGAGCCGAACTAGAATTTCGAGTAAAGGCGAAAGGCAAAACTACGAAATTTGCCGATTTGCTGTGGCGGCCCAGGTTGTTGCTGGAGATGAAAAAACGGGGCGAAAAACTGGAAAAATACTATCAACAAGCCTTTGAATACTGGCTGGAGCTAGTGCCGCAACGTCCCAAATATGTGGTTCTTTGCAACTTTGATGAGTTTTGGATTTATGACTTCGATTTACAACTGCGGGAACCTGTAGACCGCGTAAATCTCGAAGAGTTACCCCATCGCTTCACAGCCTTAAACTTTCTTTTTCCCGAAAATCGCCAGCCTTTATTCAATAACAACCAAATTGATGTAACGCGAACTGCCGCTGACAAAGTTGCTCTAGTTTTCAATCGCTTGGTGGAGCGAGGAGAAAAAGTAGAAACCGCTCAAAGGTTTATCCTTCAGTGTGTAGTAGCATTGTTTGCTGAAGATATCGATTTATTGCCTAGAGGTTTATTCACGGAATTTTTAGATATTTGCAAGACCAATCGAGAGAGTTCTTATGATTTAATTGGGGGATTGTTTCGGCAAATGGGAAGCGATCGCCCCGCACCTAAAGACAGCCGCTATCGAGATGTATCCTATTTTAATGGCGGTATCTTCTCAGTTGTTGAACCCATCGCCCTAACTCGCAGCGAAATCGATCTGCTATTAGAGGCAGCAAAGGAACGGTGGTCAAAGGTAGAACCGGCGATTTTTGGCGCGTTGTTTGAGTCCAGTATGGGCAAAGAGGAACGTCATGCGTTGGGAGCGCACTATACCAGCGAGGCAGACATTCAAAAAGTGGTTTTGCCTACGATTATCCGCCCGTGGCGAGAACGGATTGAAGCTGCGAAGACGCTCAAAGATTTGTTGGCACTGCGGCAAGAATTACTTGATTTCAAAGTTCTCGATCCAGCTTGCGGCAGCGGTAATTTTCTCTATGTTGCTTATCGGGAACTGAAGCGACTAGAGGCACAATTGCTAACTAAAATTCATGAAAATTTCTCTCGTGCTGCTAATGCGATAGGTACGATGTCGCTGGTGAAGACAAGCCAGTTTTACGGGATTGACATCAAACCCTTTGCCGTGGAATTGGCAAAAGTGACGCTGATGCTTGCAAAAAAGTTAGCCTTAGATGAAGAAAACCAGTTGCTCAATGTTGTACAGTTGAACCTGGCACTGGAACTAGAGCAAGCATTGCCGCTCGATAATCTCGATCGCAATATCCGCTGTGATGATGCTCTGTTTTGCGAGTGGGAACAAGTTAATGTAATTATTGGCAATCCTCCCTTTTTGGGTGGTAATCGTCTGCGACTAACCCTTGGTGATGATTATGTCGATCGTATTTTTGCTAAATTTCCTGATGTAAAAGGTAAAGTAGATCTTTGTTCCTACTGGTTTCGCCTTGCTCATAATCACTTAAGGGAAGATTTCCGGGCTGGTTTAGTCGCAACAAACACCATTTCTCAAGGTCAAACTCGTCAAGCTACTTTAGACTACATCATTCAAAATGGTGGTTGTATTTATGATGCAATTTCTACTCAGCCTTGGTCTGGTGAAGCGAAAGTACACATTAGTATTGTCAATTGGCTCAAAATCTCTGAGAGTAAAGAATTAACGTGCCGTATTGATTATAAAGTTGTTTCTCATATCAATTCTTCTCTCAAGGCAGAAGTCGATGCTTCTCAATCTGTAAAGATTAAAGCCAACTTAAATCAATGTTTCGTAGGAGTGCAACCTAATGATAAGGGTTTTATTGTAACTGAAAGAGAGGTAAAGCAATGGATTAAAGCCGATCCTAAAAATCAAGATGTTCTCAAGCTCTTTTCAACGGGTGCGAATCTGGCACAGAACCCCCAGGGAAAGCCAGAGCGTTGGATTATTGATTTTGACAATCGCAGTTTAGAAGAGGTTAGTGATTACCAGCTACCGTTCGATCATGTTAAAAAGTACGTCAAGCCTCAACGAGAATCTAATCGAGAAGCCGTCATGCGGGAAAAATGGTGGCGATTCAAGCGCACGAATGAAGCAATGCGAAAAGCTCTAGCAACTTTACCCTTTTGTTTCGCCGTCCCAGAAACTTCAAAGTGGTCGATATTTTTAATTTCTGATTGTAATTACTTGCATGGAAATAGCTGCCATCCTGTGGCTTCAGATGACTTCTATGTTCTTGGCATCCTAACTTCAAATCTGCATCGTCAGTGGGTAAAAGCACAAAGCTCAACCCTTAAAGCCGATACACGTTACACTCACAACACCTGTTTTGAAACATTTCCCTTTCCCCAAAATTGCCCAGAAAAAACTAAAACCGAAATTCGAGCAGCCATGCAGGTTCTCCATGACTACCGCACCGAGTATATGGAGCGCAAACAGTGTGGTATTACCCAATTATACAACGAGTTTTTTAATGAACCCGCCAGCGAAATTGCCAAACTCCACGCCCAATTAGACCAACTCGTTTGCAAAGCCTACGATATCAAACCCAACCAAGACCCCTTAAAGTTTCTATTAGAATTAAACTTTGAAGTTGCACAGCGAGAAACTGAGGGATTACCGGTTGTCGCTCCCTGTTCGCGGCCTGTTGTATAAGAATGCTAGTTAAATCCAGTCCTGGACGCACTTCTACCAAAGAAACCGGGTTTTTTACCAAATCTGCGGGTTGTAATTCAGTATTTTCGTAAAAAAACCCGGTTTCTGGCCCCTGCGTAAGTCCTGTAAGTCTAATTATTTTAGGCATAAACTTTCCTGAATTCATAAGTATCTGAAGCTTCCGCATCTTCTAAAGTCAGAAATTCGTGTAACTCATTAATAGAAAGAGGGCTGAGATAAACATCAGACTCGGATTCATAGACTTCGGAAAATGACTCAATAGCTTGTTTGAGTTTATCAATAGATTGTTCGGGAGTATTGCCTTGTCCCACCAATCCATTTTCTAAACACAAAGAAACCCAATAATCAGCACTTTTTCTGATAATGACAGTGTAGAAATCAAGCATAATTTATTTGTTTAATTAATTTAATCGAGTCGGCAAATCAGGAGATAACGCCGATAATCTAACACGCGATCGCCCGCCAGTCAACGCAGAAAATCACCCTATTGAACTCTTTCCAAGCGTAAAATTTCCCTGGGACAAACTCAATCCCGAACCTCACATTCAAAAGATTGGCGGTAGCAGCCCAAAATCAACTAAAATAGGTTGGTAAATCCCAAGGGAAACAAAACTATGACATTACCAGTTGGGTGCGCTGCCCCTCAGTTTACCGCCAAAGACACCAACGGCAACACCGTCTCCCTGTCCCAATTCGCAGGTAAAACCGTAATCTTGTATTTCTACCCGAAAGATGACACCCCGGGCTGCACCAGACAAGCCCAAAGCTTCAAAGCAGCCCATGAAGAATACAAAGGCAAAGATATAGTAGTTCTCGGTGTCAGCCGCGACAACGAGGAATCGCACCAAAAGTTCACAGAAAAATACGGTTTGCCTTTCCAGCTATTAGCAGATGTTGATGGCACGATTACCAAAGCTTACGATGTCGAGAAAGGCGATTATGCCAAGCGCGTTACTTTTGTCATCGACGGTACCGGCAAAATCATTCAGGTTTATGAAGGGGAAACCATGAAAGTTGACACTCACGCTCAAGATATTCTCGTCACCATAGTTTAGTCGAAGTTTAGCCGATCGCACTAACCTTCCTACACGCACCAAACGGCTAAAAACCCGGTTTCTTCCTAGATGCCTCGTTGCTATCAGCAATATTCTCCTAGGAACCGGGTTTTTTTCGTAAGGAATGAGAATTAAATAACTTCCACAAGTTTGTGGGATGGGCGTCCCGCCCGTCCAAAAAAGATGGGCGGGACGCCCATCCCACAATAACAATTAAAATTGTAAGTTATTTAATTCGCGATCCTAAGTCCTGACCGAAAGCATCCAGGATACAAGCCCCCGGATTCATCCGTGGGGTCAATCCTTCAATTCTAAAATCTAAAATCTAAAATCTAAAATCTAAAATCGATTGACTCAGCCAGTGATGGGTCAAGGGTACAGGGGGAAACAACCGACTCGCACTAAATTCCTTCCCTCAAAACTTGCACCACAAATCCGCTTAACTAGGCATATATTCGGTTAAGGTGCTTTTTGTACGTCTAAAGTTAGATTTGTGGGGCAACTCCCGCCAATAATTAAAAACTTATGCTGGAAAAGGCATTAACCGCCCGTAGGCTGAATCTAAGGGCGATTTTTTCCTGGTTCGGGTCATTGTGTTTGATAAAATCAGAAGTTATCCTTGCTTTAGCTGAATAACTAAGTAGGTAGAGGGATATATAATGACAACCAACAACATTATTTTGAGTTACTTAGGCCCGCGAGAAATTGAGGTCAATAGACCCGCTGTGTTACTTGGCACTTTTGACAAAAATCTAGTGGCAGCGATTTCAGCAACAGAAGGCTCCAATGCCCTGAATGTAGGGAGAAATCTCTCTAGAGGCATTTGGAACATCAGTTTAGAAAAAGGATTCGATAGCGCAGGAACTCGCACACTGCAGGTGAGGGCAAGCGATAAGACCGGCAAAGTTATCGGCCAACAAACAATTAACATCAAAGTTAATCCTGCTTCTCAATCACCCGCTCAGTTTTTTACGTTAATTACTCTCAGAGATACCGCATTCAAAGTCGGAACACTGCCCGCAAGCAATCTTAACAACCTGCAAAAAGCGGAAATACCAGCCGGTAAAATTTATCAAATTAGGGACTACGAGTTAGAAGATGGACATCTGAATGTTCAACTAAATAATCCAATTCCTCCGGTGGGAACCTCTGGCTTTTTCTACGAAAAACACGTACTTATAACCAAAGGCGCAAAAATTCTCATATTCGATCGCGCCGAGTTGCCGACCCCGCCGCCTGGAATGCAGTTACTGTGGGTGATCAAAAAGACCTGGTTAAAGTTCACCCCCGCAGATTCTGGAACTTTAGGCCCAACTCAGAAATTACAATTTAACCCAGGAGAAACTTTCAATCTTCTCGGCTACGCAAGCGTAGAAAACCATTTCCGAGTCGCTTTTGCTCGGGCAGTTCCTAACTTAGGAACTTCGGGATTTCTGTACTGGCTGCACGTCCAAATTTTGCGAGACGGGAGGGGAATTGAGTATGATAGAAATGCAGTTACGATGACAATCATCAAAACAACTGTGTTTAAAAAGCGCCCGGTAAATGCGGCTAGCTTGCCACCCGAAGAAAAAATTACCTTGCCGGCGGGAATGATTTACGGAATTGCCGGATTCTCGATCGAACAAAGCCACATTAAAGTCTCGCTGACCGAAAATTTGCCGCAATTTGGCAATACAGGTTTCATTTATCCCGATTTTGTGCAATTCAGCCGCGGTGGCAAATCTTTTAATCCCGCTGTGAATTTAACTTATCAAGGGCCGTCAGAAGTTTTAGTAAATCAGCCGATAGTCCTTCGGGGTACTTTTGACCGAGAAAAAGCAGCAAAAATTGAGGTGATAGCTGAGGATAAATTTCCCCTAAGCGTCACGCTAAACCAAGAGGCCAGCACTTGGCAAGTTAATTTGTCTAAAGGATTTAGCGTAGCGGGAGCTCGGTGGCTCAGGTTGCGGGCAACTGACAGCAAAGGCAACGTTACTGGCAGCCAAATAATTTACATTACCGTAACTTCCGATCCGCTAACTGTCGGACGAGGTTTGACTTTAAAGATACTTTCTGACACTTTGTTTAAGGTAGCTCCCCTTGATTCTTCCCGGCTCAACAATCAGCAAAAAGTTGTTGTCAAAGCAGGCCAGACTTTGGCGGTTAGCAAATACGGATTTATTGACGGGCATCTCAAGGTGGTTCTGGATTCAGCAATTTGGCCGATCGGCACTTTTGGCTATTTTTATGAACCCGATGTTCAGTTGGCAAAAGGTACTCAAATCCTAAAATTTAACCTGGCTGACGTACCGAATAGCAACGTCAGCGCTCAACTTTTGGTAACTCAAACAACTCAGATTAAAGCTAAACCCGAAGATTCATCGAAACTGCCTGCCGATCAAATGGCTGACCTACTTTTAGGCACTACCTATGCCATTACTGGTTATGCCTGCATTTTGGGACATTTCCGAGTAACTCTCGCCGAATCTATTCCCGGTTTCGGCAATATCGGATTTATTTATTGGCAGGACGTTAAAATTAAAAAAGACGGCAAAGAAGTTCCCTTTGACCCGGATGCTTTGACGATGACAATTCTGCAAGCAACTGTGTTTAAAAAACGGCCGGTAGATGCTGCTAGCCTGAGCAGTACCGAGAAAACTACGTTGCCTTTAGGTCGAGTTTACGGCGTCAACAGCTACGGTGCGGAAGGATCTCACCTGAAAGTTTCCCTGACTGAAGAACTGCCGAATTTTGGCAATACAGGTTATGTTTTTCCTAGTTTTGTTCAGTTCAAGCGGGGAGATAAAATTTTCGATCCGGTTCCGAACAATGTGGAATTGAACGTGCCGTATTTTTCGCAGCGGGACAATCCGCGTTTTGACTGGTCTACTTGCAACGTAACTTCGATCGCCATGGTGCTTTATTATTATGGTCTTCGTTCTGAGTGGGGCGGACAGTTGGAGGATGAGTTGTTGCAGTGGTGTTTCGACTATGCCGGCCAGGGATCTCAAACCGATCACAGCGTGCTTTCGGCGCTGATTCAAGCCTACGAGTTTAAGACGAGTTTTAGTACGACTCGCACATGGGCCCAGGTGCGATCGGAATTGCTGAATCGGCGGCCAGTAGTTTTAGCAGGAGATTTTACGGCGGCCGGTCACATTCTTACTGTAATTGGCTACAATTCTCAGGGTTATATCGTGCAAGATCCTTGGGGAAATGCACTCACTGGTTACAGCGATACTGAGGGGAGAAAGTTGATGTATCCCTACAGTTATGTCAATCAAGTTGCTGGGCCAGATGGGAATGTTTGGGCGCATTTTATCTCTCCATAATCTACTCTACTGTTGGCAATTTGTGAGGCACTACGCCTATTACTAAGGTGTGCATAACAGCTATTCGTAATGTACTTAATGCACACCCAACCTAACTTAGGAAATCTTGCACTTAATTTTTCGTTTTGCTGCGCCAATACCTAAAAAGCTCAATCCTACTAAAGTACCGAAGATAGTAGCAGGTTCTGGTACTGGTTCAGCAGAGCCTTGTTCAAATGAGCCTTGAATAGCGATCGCATCGTTAGCGCACTCCGCCAAAAAGTTAGCAATATAGTTCCCCGAAGGCATTGAGGATTTATTGAAACTAAATCCAATTGTTTGAGAACCTACGGCATTAAACTGAGCGAAATCAAGACCGAGAGCGTTCAAAGTTGCTGGCGTTAAAACATTAATCTCTCCTACTTTTGTACCAGTAGCTATTGAGTTAAGAATAGTCGAGTTTCCTGTTTGTTCAAAGTAGGGGTCAGTGGCAGATAAATCTCCCATAGACGGGGTTCCGCCTTGAGATGCAACTACCGTATTGAATTGATTTAAATTGCTAAAGCCAGAGTTGATTTGGGTGACGTTTTTAGCGGTAACGTTACTGTAAACGCCTGTTGTCGCCACGCCGGAGTCATTTCCTTCGGCAAAGCGGATACCAAACAAGCTGCCGTTTGCGTTAGCTGTATTGAAGTTTTGACCGGAAAAATTGAAGAATAAATCGCCGTAGTTGATGTTGCCTCTTTGAGCTAGTGGGTCGGCATATCCTGCTAAACTTAGATTAGAATTGATGGCGATAAAAGCTGTATCTGATGTTTCTTTGATGGCGAGGCCGTAAAATTCAAAATCGCCGCCACCGATTTGGGGCCCTGTCACGCCGTCGTTGAAGGAATCGATCGCATAATTCCAGCCGTTAGATAGCGTTGCTGCTGTAGCTTTTTGTTGCTGTAGTGCGAAAAGGGTACAGAAAATAGCCACTGAGTAAGTCCAGTGGATGCTGTTTTTAGCAATGGATTTCATAAAATGCTCCCTGGGAATCATTGTTAAATTGTCAAGTCTGATCGATCGACTGTTTTTAATTTTTAGTAAATCATACCTTCGGGCCGAATTTCTTAAAGTTTTGCTAAAGGTTTGGTCGGGCAATTGCATGATATTAAATAGATGGCTTAAAACACCCAACCAATGCCAGTAACTAAATATATAGCAATCCTCGCATCACTTGTAAAAATATGTAGGGGTAGTGCTAAGAGTGCCTACCCCACCCAAGGCGGGGCAACCACGGGGGGTTTGCCCCTACAAGAATTACACAACTCATTTAGGATTGTTATATAGGACTTACGCAGGCACAGTATTATAGCGGGGCTGCGTAAGTCCTGTAGGTGCAAATAAACCAACTACTGGGTTTAGGCGGTTGAGTGCAGCAATAAACTGTCTGCGAGTCAATATCCAGGCTATACCGGCCCCTACAAGATATTATTATTTTTTCCTGCCGATCGACTTAATTGATTTTTTATCAATTACCAATTAATTTTGACAAAAGTGGGCGTGATGTTGTAGATGCCGATGCCGGATTCTATTAATAATTCGATTGTTTGATTAATAATTTTCATACATTGTCTTTCATCGCCAGCCCGGTTCAATATACCTCTCCAATAATTATTGTGGAACAGGCATCCTGCCTGTTCAAGACAGGCTTTGCTGGAGATGTCTAATAATTATAATTACGTTGGTTGGGAGGACTTCATTCCTCCAACTCCTCAAAGGCCGATCGCGCACAGCAGTTTTACTAATTTTACCATCAGCGTTCCACCCAACAGGCTCTCATGAATCAGCACTTTTTCTGTAAGTGCCGCCCAAAGCGAGAATTGGATAATCAAAAAAAATCATACGGCAATAGCGATCGCACGTTTTTAGAACACCCAATCAACTTCCTGCCCTACATCCGCTGCAGGCATCGTGGGTTCCTTCTAACTCGGCCGGTGGTTTCTGCACTCTTATGCGCTGCATAAATCAATCAAATTTTTAAATGCTGTTAATATATCGCCGACAGTTCGTTGACTATCTTGACTCTCCCCTTAATCACAGAACGCAGCAGGCGGTTGATCGAATGTCTGTATTCATCGTCGAGAGAGTCGTCCAAAACAGCGGCCATCAAGCCGTAGCGATCGGCTAAAGTCAAACAACCCGTATCGCTAACAGAGGCAAGCATTTCGGAAATAGCGCCGGGGATAAGTTGAACTAAAAACATGAGACATTCCCTGAATTCGATACTTATATAATCTCTCGTTCTTGGAAAATCAAGAGTGACGCTGGCATAGCACACAATGTGATTTTTTGAGGCAAACTGTGTGACAGCGACCGCTTTAATGTTGTGACGATCTCGTTTTAAGTCTGCGATCGCAGTCACAAAATTAATCTTAGGAATGAGAATTAAATAACTTACAATGCGTGATGGCTCTTGTGGGATGGGCGTCCCGCCCGTCCAGAAAGGGCGGGCTAAGAGTGCCCAACCCCTAGTCCCCACTTTCAAGAGTGTAAATTATTTAATTCGCGAGCCTTAGATATTCCCATATCCCCCTCTCCCCTCCTAAATCTAAAGATTTAGAGAGATTTTTCGGTATTGTGGGCGTCTTTACCCATTTCCCATGTATAAAACGCATGGGCTGTATGCGAAATATTCATAAAACTCAATATTTTGTAAAAATAGCTACGAATATTTACAATCGTGGGCTTTACATTAGCTCATAACAAAGGTGCATCGAAACGCAGCGATCGACCGAATCCTCGGTAGCAACTATAACCATAAATAGTTGGACGGCGTTCGAGGCAGCGCCCAGTCAAGCTCAACTGTACAGCCGATCAACCATGCTTAAAAGAAATTCCATCTAGTAACTAAATATACAGTTTTAAATCCATACACTCACTAAGGTTAGCAGGAAACACACACTTTATGCTCCAAGTCAATACCTCCCCACACAAGCCAGCAGCGAGGGTAAACCGATGACCCAAACAGTAGAACCCAAAGCCCAAGCGAGCCTGAACAAGTTTGAAAAACTCAAAGCCGAAAAAGATGGCTTAGCATTAACAGCCGAACTCGACCATTTCGCCGCAATTGGCTGGGAAGCAATGGACGAAACAGATCGGGACCACCGCCTCAAATGGCTCGGCATCTTCTTTCGGCCAGTAACTCCCGGCAAATTCATGATGCGGCTGCGCTTGCCCAACGGCATCATTACTAGCAATCAAACCAGAACGTTAGCAGAAATCGTCCAACGCTACGGCGACGACGGCAGCGCCGACATCACCACCAGACAAAACCTGCAATTGCGCGGAATTCGCATCGAAGACGTACCCGACATCTTCCGCCGCCTCAAAGAAGCGGGCATGACCAGCATCCAGTCTGGCATGGACAACGTGCGTAACATCACGGGTTCCCCAGTCGCGGGCTTGGACGCCGACGAACTGATAGATACGCGGGAACTGGCGAACCAAGTCCAAGACATGATTACGAACAACGGCGAAGGCAACCCCGCGTTTTCAAATTTGCCGAGAAAGTTTAATATTGCGATCGCAGGCTGCCGCGACAACTCAGTCCACGCAGAAATCAACGACATCGCCTTCGTACCCGCTTACAAAGACGGCAACATCGGCTTTAACGTTTTAGTCGGGGGTTTCTTCTCCGCCAAACGCTGCGACGCTGCAATTCCTCTCAACGCATGGGCAAGTCCCAGCGACGTTGTAGATTTGTGCAAAGCAATTTTAACTGTGTTTCGCGATCAAGGCCCAAGAGCAAACCGCCAAAAATCGCGGCTGATGTGGCTGATTGACGAACTCGGAATCGAAAAATTCCGAGCCGAAGTCGAACAAGAATTAGGGCGCACTTTGCCCGCCGCCGCGCCCAAAGATGAAATCACCTGGGACAAACGCGACCACATCGGCATTTACGCCCAAAAACAATCAGGGCTCAACTATGTAGGGCTGCACGTTCCAGTCGGACGGCTGCAGGCATCGGATTTGTTCGATTTGGCCAGAATTGCCGAGGTTTACGGCAGCGGCGAGCTCAGGCTCACCGTCGAAGAAAACGTGATTATTCCCAACGTTCCCGACTCGCGGATTGAATCGCTGGTCAAAGAACCGCTGTTGCAGCGTTTTTCCATCGAGCCCGCACCGCTGATGCGAGCCTTGGTTTCCTGCACCGGTGCCAAGTTTTGCAACTTCGCCCTCATCGAAACCAAAAGCCGATCCGTGGCAATGATTGAGGAACTCGAAGCCGAACTTTCAGTACCCAAACCTGTCAGAATTCACTGGACGGGTTGCCCCAATTCCTGCGGTCAACCCCAGGTAGCAGACATTGGTTTGATGGGAACAAAAGTTCGCAAGAACGGCAAAACCCTCGAAGGTGTAGACATTTACATGGGAGGCACAGTTGGGAAAGACGCTCATTTGGGTGCTTGCGTCCAAAAAGGCATCCCTTGCGAAGACCTGAAACCGCTGCTGTATCAACTGTTAGTCGAGCAGTTTGGGGCAGTTCCCAAACAGACTACAGGGGATGTAGCTTTGCTGAATCGGCAACTCCAATTGACGGTTGAGGAGGGCGAAACTGCAGTCTCGGCAGCCAAACCTCAGACATCTACTGTCATTTTCGCTCGATCGGGCAAAGAAGTTGCTTGCAGCGAAGATGAGTTCATTCTCGATGTTGCCGAACGGGCCGGAGTCGAACTTGACAGCAATTGCCGGTCGGGAAGCTGTGGCACTTGCCAGCAGAAACTCCTAGAAGGCCAAACAGTCTACGACAGCAAACCAGACGCGGCGGCAGACTTAGAACCAGGGTTCATTTTAACTTGCAGCGCGCGGGCGATCGGCAAAGTGACGATCGACGCCTAATCTAATAATGTGAGATGCGATGCGAAGGTCGCGAATCAATCTCAAATCTCACATTTCCACCCTCTCAAAGTACAACAACAATTCAAGACAAATGAGCAACCTTTCTAGAAGAAAATTCATCATCACCGCTGGAGCAACAGCAGCCGGCACCCTCCTAGCCCACGGTTGCAGTTCGAGTTCCACCCCATCTAACGGAAGTGCCACCCCCGCCGCCGACGGCGCATCACCCAGCGCCACCCCTGCAGTCAACATCAACCCCGCCGACGCCCCAGAAGTTACCGCAGCCAAACTCGGATTCATCGCCCTCACCGACGCAGCACCCTTAATCATCGCCCAAGAAAAAGGGTTATTTGCCAAGTACGGCATGAAAGACGTACAAGTTACCAAACAAGCATCTTGGCCAGTTACTCGCGACAACTTAGAACTCGGTTCCGAAAAAGGCGGCATTGACGGAGCCCACATCCTATCCCCGATGCCTTACCACATGACATTAGGCACTATTACCAAAGGCAATCAGCCAGTGCCGATGTACATTCTCGCCCGGTTAAATACTAACGGTCAGGCAATTTCGCTCAGCAAAAAATACCTAGATTTAAAAGTAGGTACAGACAGCGCACCCCTGAAAGCAGCTTTTGGCAACCAAAACCTTCCTGTTGCTATGACTTTTCCCGGTGGCACCCACGACTTGTGGCTGCGTTACTGGCTAGCAGCCGGCGGTATTAACCCAGATACAGATGTTTCCGTGATTCCCATACCGCCGCCCCAAATGGTAGCGAACATGAAATCTGGCAGCATGGAAGCCTTTTGCGTAGGCGAACCTTGGAATGCTCAGCTAGTTGCTCAAAAGGTAGGATACACGGCATTAATAACTGGAGAAATGTGGAAAGATCATCCTGAAAAAGCTTTAGGTTTAAGAGGAGATTGGGTTGACAAAAACCCCAAAGCTGCCAAAGCAATTACAATGGCCGTACTGGAAGCCCAGCAGTGGTGCGATAAGGCCGAAAATCACGATGAGATGTGCCAAATTATCTCTCAAGATAAGTGGTTAAAAGTTCCAGTAGCAGATATTATCGGTCGCTCTAAAGCTCAAATTGACTACGGTACCGGCCGCATTGAAGCTGCCAGCCCCGTGGCGATGAAATTCTGGGCGGACAATGCTTCTTATCCCTACAAGAGTCACGATGCTTGGTTCTTAGCTGAAAATATACGCTGGGGTTATATCCCGGCAACTACCGACATCAAAGCCACGGTTGATAAAGTTAACCGCGAAGATATTTGGAAAGCAGCAGCGACAGCACTTGGCGTTCCCGCAGCTCAAATTCCTGCTACGACTTCTCGCGGTGTCGAAACCTTCTTTGACGGCGTGAAGTTTGACCCAGAAAAACCAGAAGAATATCTGAAGAGTCTGGCAATCAAAAAAGCATAATTAGTTGGTTGACTGTTGACTGTTGACTGGTGACTGTTAACAGTTGACAAACCCCTAAAATTGATTGATGGTGTTGCGCGGAGTGAAACGGATAGTTCGTTTTACGAACCAAACCTGTTGAATCTCTGTTAAAAGTATCTACAAATAATCGATTATTCACAATAGTGCAAAAAGAAAAATGGCAACAAACCTCGCTGTTACTAAAAGCAAAAATCCAGTAAATTTCATTCTGGATCAGGTTCAAAAAAACCGCCGAAAAATCATCCGCCCGCTGGTAGCAATTACAGTTCTGCTCATAATCTGGCAAATCCTCTGCAACAGTCCAGAGTCCAGCTTGCCCGGGCCAATCAAAGCTGTCCAAGAAAGCTGGAATCTGATTATTAATCCTTTCTTCGACAACGGCGGTACAGACAAAGGCTTGTTCTGGCAAATTTTGGCTAGCTTGCAGCGGGTGGCGATCGGCTTTACTTTGGCAGCAGTTCTCGGCATCAGTTTGGGAATCCTGATCGGCACAAACTCCCTAATGTTCGATGCTTTAGACCCGCTGTTTCAAGTATTCAGAACTATCCCGCCCCTGGCTTGGCTGCCGATCGCCCTGGCTGTATTTCAACAGTTCAATCCCTTTGAAGGCATGGGGGTGAAAGCTAACGAAGTTTCGGCACTATTTGTAATCTTAATTACAGCAATTTGGCCGATTCTAATTAACACCACAGTAGGCGTTCAACAAATACCCCAAGACTACAGAAACGTCGCCCGCGTCTTGCGCCTCCCTAACCAAAAATACTTCTGGAAAATCCTGCTTCCCTCTTCAGTTCCTTACATCTTCACTGGCTTGAGAATTGGCATCGGTTTGTCTTGGCTGGCGATCGTAGCTGCGGAAATGTTAGTCGGCGGCGTCGGCATCGGCTTCTTCATCTGGGACGCTTACAACAGTTCTCGACTCAGTGCAGTGATTCTAGCAGTGCTTTATGTAGGAATCGTTGGTTTAATTTTAGACAGAATCGTTGGTTTCATCGCCTCCAAAGTAGTTCCCGAAGAACAGAAATAGGATTGGGAATGGGGAATGGGGAATGGGTGATTAGTGGTGGGTGATTGGTGATTAGTTATTAGGAAGCGGGAATAATTATATATGCCCAATGCCCAATGCCCAATGCCCAATGCCCCATTTTTCATTAATAATTAGCATCTAAAAATTACCAAGTCACCTAAAATAGCCATGTCAGTATTTGTTGAAGTAGACCACGTTGACCGCGTATTTAACTTGCCCAATGGAGAGCAATACATCGCTCTTAAAAATATCGAACTGAAAATTAAAAAGGGAGAATTCATCACCTTAATTGGGCACTCTGGCTGTGGCAAATCTACGCTGCTAAATATCATCGCCGGCCTCGACAAAGCAAGTCAGGGCGGGATTACTTTAGAAGGACGCGAAGTCCGCGATCCAGGCCCGGACAGAATGGTGGTGTTTCAAAATTACTCGCTGCTACCTTGGCTGACGGTGCGCGAAAATATTGCCCTAGCAGTCAATGAAATTTACAGCGGTAACTCGAAAGAAGATCGCGAGTTGGTGATCGAACACCACATTAAATTGGTCGGACTCGGCCACGCCGCCGACAAACGCCCAGGCGAAATTTCTGGGGGGATGAAACAGCGGGTGGCGATCGCCCGCGCCCTAGCGATTCGCCCGAAATTGCTGCTGCTAGACGAACCCTTCGGCGCCCTGGATGCCTTAACTCGCGGCGGTTTGCAAGACCAGTTGATGAAAATTTGCGAAGAAAGCAAAGTCACCAGCGTGATGGTAACTCACGACGTGGATGAGGCTTTATTACTGAGCGATCGCATTGTGATGCTCACCAACGGCCCGGAAGCGCAAATCGGGCAAATCCTCGAGGTGAACATTCCCCGCCCCCGCAAGCGCATGGAAGTTGTCAACCATCCGAGTTACTACGCACTGCGTAACGAAATGGTTTACTTCCTCAACCAGCAAAAGCGGGTCAAACAGCGCAGGGCTAAACAACAACCGCCCGTCATCGCCCGCAATGGCCTGGAAAAAATCAACCTCGACATCGGCTTTATTCCCCTCACCGACTGCGCCCCCTTAGTAGTAGCCAAAGAAAAAGGATTCTTCAAAGCCCACGGCTTGGAAGAAGTTACTCTCAGCCGCGAACCTAGCTGGAAAGCGATCGCCCAAGGAGTTGCCGAAGGACGGCTGGACGCGGCGCAAATGGTCGCAGGAATGCCGATCGCCATGCTGTTGGGCATGGACGGTCAAGCCCCTGTGCCTGTCTGTAGCGCCATGACGCTCTCTCGCAACGGCAATTCGATTGTTTTCAGCAAAGACCTCTACAGACAAGGGATTCGGACATTAGAGGATTTCAAAGCTGCGATCGCCAAGACTCCCGATAAAGTTCACACCTTGGGCATGGTACACTCGGCTTCCATGCACAATCTGCTGTTCCGCTACTGGCTGGCCGCGGGCGGCATCGACCCCGACCTCGATGTGGGCTTGAATGTGATTCCGCCCCCGCAGATGGTATCGAATTTAAAGGCGGGCAACATTGACGGTTACTGTTCAGGCGACCCCTGGAACTCCCACGCTGTCAACAGCGGCACGGGTTTTGTTATGGCCCGTTCCCTGGATATTCTGCCCGGACACATCGAAAAAGTTCTCGGTGTTAGCGAAGATTGGGCTCAGAAATATCCTCAAACCCACCTGGCTCTGGTCAAAGCGCTTTTGGAAGCCTGCGAATACTGCGACGACCGCCGCAACCGCGAAGAAGTCCTAGGATTGATTAGCCAAGAACAATACATCGGCGCTGATCCGAAAGATATCCGTCCAGGGTTCATCGATCCGTACAACTCCGGTACGGAGGCAGAACCAGAAATGCTCTACAACTTCAACCAGTTCTCTGTTGACAAAGCCAATTTTCCAGACCGCCTAGAAATGGTGTGGGTGATGGCGCAGATGGCTCGCTGGGGACTGATCCCGTTCCCGAAAAACTGGGTGGAAGTTGTCGATCGAGTTTTGCGGCCGGATGTTTTTGGTCAAGCAGTGCGCGAATTGGGCTTGCCGGATATTGCCAGAGATCGCCGGACGATCGAGCTATTTGACGGCACTGTGTTTAATCTCGACGACCCGATCGAGTATCTTCAGAATGTCAAAATCAAGCGCAACGTCCGCATTGAAGAAATCTTAATTGAACAAATAGGCAGTCAGTGTTCCATCAAACTGCTAGCATAACCAGCAAATAGGAAGAGGGAATGAGGAGCAAGAAATCAGGAAACAAGACTCCACATTTTCCGCTTCCTAACTCCCTAATTTAAAATTCTCAATCGAAAGTTGTCATGTCTAATCCCCCTATCCCAAATCCAAATCCTGAAAATATGCAAACTCTAAAAACCCCCCAAAAAACCAAAATTCAAACGCCCAAGCAAGACTTTCTTACTATTAAAGACGTATCGAAAGTCTACGAAACTCCTAAAGGCCCTTACGTGGTTCTCGACGGTGTAAACCTGACTATTAATGAAGGCGAATTTATTTGTTTGATCGGTCACTCTGGCTGCGGCAAATCTACTTTGCTGAATATGATTGCGGGATTCAACGGGCCGACAAACGGAGAAGTAGCCCTGGAAGGTTCGCAGATTACTGAACCAGGCCCCGATCGCATGGTGGTGTTTCAAAACTACTCGCTGCTACCCTGGCTGACTGCTACAGAAAATATTCACCTCGGCGTTGAAAATGTTTACCCGGAAAAGTCCGCAGACGAACACAATACGATCGTCAAGGAACACTTGGAATTAGTGGGGCTGACCGAAGCTTGTCACAAAAGACCGGGCCAATTGTCCGGGGGGATGAAACAGCGGGTGGCGATCGCCAGAGCTCTGGCAACTCGCCCCAAACTGTTGATTTTGGACGAACCTTTCGGAGCTCTAGACCCGATTACCCGGGAAGAGTTGCAGGAAGAATTGCTGAAAATTTGGCGGAAGGAAAAAATTACCGTCATTATGATTACTCACGATATTGATGAGGCTTTGTTTTTGGCCGATCGCATCGTGATGATGACCAACGGGCCAGCAGCTTCCATCGGCGAAGATATGCACATTCCGTTCAGCCGTCCCCGCAACCGGGCACGGATTATGGAAGACCCGAAATACTACGAACTGCGTAACTTTGCTTTGGAGTTCCTGTTTTCTCGCTACGCCCACCACGAAGAAGGTGAAGAAACGGACTCGGAGACAGAAGCCGTCGCGCTACCGATGCCATTACCTGCTAGCAAAAAGCCTGCGGTTGCTGACAGGCCTCTTGCACCTGCACCTTTTGTGTCTCACGCTGCCGAACCCTCAGAAGCCTCGTCGATCAAACGCGGCATCCTGGCAGCCTCGTGGTTCGTAGCAATGTTTACTTTAGCTGCGGTCAATATGTCTGTTGTTTCCAGCCAGCTAAAGCAAGCGAAACTAGCAGAAACTGCACCTCCGGCGCCGACTGCCGGGGCGATTGTGAGTTCTCCCCCCAGCCCGCAAATTGCAGCAAGTTCGATCGCACCGAATCCTAGCCCTACACCCATCGCTGCTGCTAGCCCTGCACCCATCGCTGCTGCTAGCCCTGCACCCATCGCTGCTGCTAGCCCTGCACCCATTGCTGCTACTAACAGCGCCGCGCCCATCGCTGCTGCTGCAAGTCCTGCACCCATTGCTGCTGCTAACAGCGCCACGCCCAATGCAGCAACCAGCGCCACATCAGTGATTTCTGACCAAGCCGAACTCGATGCGATCGGACAGAAGTTGTATGCACAAATCGACCAAAAATGGAGAACAACTCCGACATTTACCGAAAGCTTGACTTATCGGGTCAAAGTAAAACAAAACGGCGATATCCTACAGTTCGATCCCACAAATAAAGCAGCTAAAGATTTCCTCAAAGAAACTCCTCTGCCTGTTTTGCAAACTCCTGCCGGTGCCACACCAGGCGCTGAAAAAACTGCTGAGTTCCAAGTAACTTTTAGCCCCACTAACGGTGGCGTATTTGAGGTTAAAACACAGAAGTAGGCGACATAATACTCCCGCACTAAATCTCGGATTGGTATTAACAACCAGACCAAAAGTAGTACCTACGCGCTGTTTGAGTCCTGCAAAAAATCCTCCTAGCTCCCCCTAGGTAGGGGTGACAAGATTTAGGTCTGGAGTGCCTCTATTTGAGAGGGATTGAGGAGCCGGGAGCCACGACCTAAAAGGGATATCAATCGCGAGTTTTAGTAAGAGAGCGGTTAATTTTAAATCAGGGTATTGTCCGTTGCTGTGAAGCATTTTTGCGGTAAGTTAGTAATTATTAACACATTATTTGCAGGAGCACTCAGTTCCGACTATAATGACAAATTACGAATTACCCATTAGCTTTCAAAAATTAGCATCTAAAATCACCAGATGGAAACTATAAAAACTCTTTGCCCATACTGCGGTGTAGGTTGCGGTCTAGAAGTTGTTCCCGACAAAAAACAAAGTTGGAAAGTGCGGGGCGATCGCAATCACCCATCGAGTCAGGGCATGGTTTGTATTAAGGGAGCAACCGTAGCAGAGTCCATTCGGAGCGATCGGCTACTGTATCCGATGATGCGAGATACTCTCGACCAACCGTTCCGCCGCGCTAGCTGGGACGAAGCTCTCGATGCAATTGTTAACCGCATCCAAACAATTCGCAGCACCAGCGGCCCCGATGCTTTGTGCGTTTACGGTTCTGGTCAATTCGCAACAGAAGATTATTATATTGCCCAGAAACTAATGAAAGGTTGTCTGGGTACTAATAATTTTGATGCTAATTCTCGCTTGTGTATGTCTTCAGCAGTCTCTGGATACGTTCAAAGCTTTGGCTCGGACGGGCCGCCTTGCTGTTACGACGATTTAGAATTAACAGATTGCGCTTTTATTATTGGCAGCAATACAGCAGAATGCCATCCGATCGTATTCAATCGATTAGCAAAATACCACAAAAAAAATCCAAATGTCAAGATGATTGTGGTAGATCCAAGGCGGACTCCGACTGCGGAAGCGGCGGATTTGCACTTAGCAATTAAACCGGGTACGGATATAGATTTGCTTAATGGAATTGCATATTTGCTGTTACGCAGGCAATCAATAGATTCAGAGTTTATTGAAGAATGCACGGCGAATTTTTCAGCTTTTGCTGAGGTTGTTAGCAGCTACACGCCGGATTTTGTAGCCTCGCGCTGTGGCATTACTGTCAGCGAGTTAGAAACGGCGGCAAACTACTGGGAACAGTCGCAGCGCGTTTTGTCTCTGTGGTCGATGGGAATCAACCAGTCGTCGGAAGGCACGGCAAAGGTGCGATCGCTGATTAATTTGCACTTGATGACAGGTCAAATCGGCAAACCGGGATGCGGCCCGTTTTCCCTCACCGGCCAGCCAAACGCGATGGGAGGGCGGGAAGCGGGAGGACTGTCTCACTTGCTCCCAGGCTACCGATTTGTGAAAAATGCTGAACACAGAACCCAAGTCGAGGAGTTTTGGGGAATCGCACCGGGAAGTATTTCCCCGAATCCAGGCCGCACTGCTTGGGATATGATCACCGGCTTGGAAACTGGCGATGTCGAGTTGCTATGGATTGCAGCTACTAATCCGGTGGTGAGTATGCCGGATTTGGAACGCACTAAAGCCGCTTTGCTGCGATCGCCCTTTACTATTTATCAAGAAGCTTACTATCCCACTGAAACCTCTGCCTACGCTCACATCCTGCTGCCGGCAACGCAGTGGAGCGAAAAAACCGGAGTAATGACGAATTCCGAACGCCGCGTTACCTTTTGTCCCGGTTTCGACACTCCCTCCGGGGAAGCCCGCGATGACTGGAGCATTTTCGCTGAAGTCGGACGGCGGTTGGGTTTTTCCGAACACTTTGCTTTCGAGAACAGTGCGGAGGTTTTTAAAGAGTACGCGCAGTTGACGCGGGGTCAGCCTTGCGACATGACCGGCCTGAGCCACGAATACATCCGCCAAGAAGGGCCGCAGCAGTGGCCTTGCCGGGAAAACGAGCCTGTGCATCCAGCGAACGAAGCGAAACGGCTGTATACAGACAGGCGTTTTCACACTCCTGACGCGCGGGCGAGATTTTCGGCCTATCACTCGCGGGGACTGGCAGAACCTCCCGATCCGAATTATCCGTTTGTGTTGACGACAGGCAGAGTTTACGGACACTGGCACACGATGACGCGGACGGGTAGAACTGAGAAAATTAATCAATTGCACCCCGATCCGTTTTTGGAAATTCACCCCCGCGATGCTGCCAAATTGCAGATTAAGGAGGGTGATTTGCTGGAAGTTCGATCGCGCCGCGGCAAGGCGCAGTTTCCGGCCAAAGTCACAAAGGCGATCGCCCCAGGTACGCTATTTGTACCGATGCACTGGGGTTCTCTGTGGGCCCAAGGGGCTGAAGCCAATGCCATGACTCATGCTGCAAGCTGTCCAGATTCCAAACAGCCTGAGTTAAAAGCTTGTGCGGTGCAGTTGGTGCTGGTTGGGGCAGAAACTGGGGCGGAGGTTGCCGCAGAAGTTGCCGCAGAAGTTGGGGAATTTAATTGGCCAAAATCCCCCCTTGCCGCCACTTCTTGATCTGCCGTCCAACTACGGGATGTTACAAATCACCGAAGAACGAGCCGGAAGCCGCGGGCGATCGACATGGGGAGGAACCTGGTTGACTTTCCGGGAGACGTTCGGCGAGCGTTCAGTCGAGTCGCGCTCCGTCAATCGCGCTCAGTCGAACGATTGAAGATTTACTCCACAGATGAATCTGGGATTTTGAACAAGAGTCTAAAATTTTGCACTCTTGGCGACAGGAGTCCGGGGCTTGTATCCGTTTTTGGGGTAAGAACCTCTCTCGATCGAGCAATTTTGAACCCGGACATACCCTACACATAAATCTTAAATCCCAAATCCCAGATCTAAAAGCTAAAATGGTTATGCCATTACGCAGCCTAAAAACTGCGTTTCCCCGCCAGAGCCCGGAAACAAGGAAAATTAAATTTTTTTATTCTGAGTTTTTCCATTCTTGATTGGGGGTTTTTCCTTCGGGAGAATGTCTTCTGGCGAATGGTTTCTGCCTTCTTTTTAATTAATCGAGTCAGACAATTGCAGTTTGCACCTATAGGTGCTATAATCGTTTTACAAGGCTTTATTTTCGGCAGTGCAGTTCGTTCGATCGGCGTTCCTCCGGATTTAAATCTCTACACCCTCTGATTCTGGAGAATGTTCAATGTCAATCTATGTCGGCAATTTATCCTACGAAGTAACGCAGGAGCACCTCAACCAAACTTTTGGAGAGTACGGAACAGTAAAGCGCGTTCAGTTGCCTGCTGACCGGGAAACAGGTCGGATGCGGGGTTTCGCTTTTGTAGAAATGTCTACAGAAGCCGAAGAAGCCGCAGCCATTGAGGCTCTTGACGGTGCTGAGTGGATGGGTCGCGACCTCAAAGTCAACAAAGCAAAACCCCGTGAAGAACGTGGTTCCAATTCTGGTGGTGGTAACTGGGGCAACAACGATCGCGGTGGCAATTCTCGTCGCTACTAAACCACCCGAGCTAAATTTTTAGCTATCTTCTATATTACGTCGGAGCAAGCTGGGAGTCAACAATCATTCTCTGTTGAGAATAGATAGTTAGTTCAGTGGTAGCACCGCGCCTTAAAAGCCTCAAACTATTGCTAGACAATAGTTTGAGGCTTTTTTATGGCAAAAATTTATTAAGCAGGAGTTCATCGCGTGCGATCGATTCCTAGCTGACACGAAAAACTATAAAATATAACAGGCAAAGAGAGTCGCCCTCCCCAGTGCCCGGGTTGCCGCCGTGAAACCAGGCAATCAGAGAGTTTTGCGCTTGCAAAGCGTACCGAAAAATGACAAAATCATCAAGAATGATGACTAAATCACTGGTATGCTGAAAAAAATATTTAGGCAAATTGCGAAGTTAAGCAATGATGAAAATTTTCTGCATTTTACAGAAAGTGTAGAAGTAATAATATCGAAAGTTTTATCACTGGCGATGATTTTGGTAATTATCGTCAGCGTTGCCGATTTGGTGATTTTTTTAGCACAAGAATTGGCAAACCACACTGATAATTTTTTAAAAGACACGTTGTTTGTGATATTTGGGTTATTTTTAAATGTTTTAATTGCATTGGAAATCTTGGAAAATATTACAGCTTATCTGAAAAAGCACGTAATTCAAGTAGAGCTAGTTATTGTAACTTCTTTGATAGCAGTATCTCGAAAAATCATCATTCTTGACCTGGAAAAGAAAACCGCAGCCGACTTGATTGGTTTGGCGACTGCTATTTTCGCGCTTTCCATCAGTTACTTGATAGTGCGGTTCACAAATAGAGGAAAGGATTAATATTGGGAATTGGGGATTGCGAATTGTTAATAACTAATATCATCTCCTGCCCCTCGACCGGACATGATATTATTCCAACAAACCAGGAGGAGGCACAATTTCAATTCGGCCTTGTTCTAAGTCAACAACTGGCACAATCTCTTCCACAAAAGGAATCAAGATTTTTGTGGATTTAGGCTCTTTAACGCGAATTTTCCGTGGTTTGCGGGTATTTCGGGGGTCAGCGTTTGCTTGGGGAGTTTCAGGCTGTTTTGGCTTTTCTAATTCTGCAGCGACAGTTTCCGGCGCCGTTAGATTCGTTTCTACTTCTAAAAGGTCGTTACCTGCGGGAATAATATCACTTACCTTGCCGAGGATTTCCCCAGTTAACTGGTTAAAAACTTCCATACCGATCAAATCTTGGACGTAAAACTCATCAGATTCGAGGTAAGGTCGATCGGTCTTTTCAACAAACAACTTACAGCCCCGCAGCGCCTCAGCACTATCGCGGTCTTCCACACCCTCTACCTCTACAGCATACAGCCCTTTGCCCGGAATGTAGCGACCGCCCAAAAACTCGATCGGTTCCGGTTCACTTTTGTTAGGGCGCAAAATCCACCGCTTCCCCGGTTCGATAAACCTTTCCGGGAAATCCGAATCGGGATAGACTCGCACTTCCCCGTCCAAACCTTGAGCTGCTACAATTTTACCGATTTCTATCCATTCAGACATAAACTTTTTGGGAATTGGGAATTGGGAATTGGGAATTGGGAATTGGGCATGGGGCATTGGTAGCAGAAAAGCCTTGGTAACAAACAACAAATAACTACTGACTAATGACTAATGACTACTGACTACTGACTTCTTTACACCAATCCAGTTCTCAGCGCTACAACTGCGACTTGCACGCGGTCATCCACTGCCAACTTATTCATAATACCGCGAACGTGAGTTTTAATAGTATTTGGGCTCAAGTAAAGCGCCGCTGCTATCTCAGGATTGCTGTTACCTTCCACCATTAATTTTAACACCTCCAATTCCCGCTGCGACAACTGACCAAAAGTAGTTGTAGAGGCAGGTATGGGGGGTTTCAGGTGTTCGATGACAGTCCGGGCAATTTGAGGGTCAAGATATGTAGCCCCCTCTGCGGCGGCTGCAATCGCTGCTAACAGCCTGTCTACAGAAGCACCTTTAATACAATAAGCATCAGCCCCACTAGAAAGGGCAGCAATAATTTCAGTTTCTGCAGTGTGAGAAGTTAACATTACTACTCGAACTTCTGGGAGTTGTGCTTTAATTTGCTGCGTCGCTGCTATGCCGTCGAGCCGTGGCAAACCGATATCCATTACAATAATATCAGGTTTGAGTTTCAGTGCGGCTGCTACGCCTAAATAGCCATCTTCTGCTTGTCCTACTATTTCTATTTCTGGGGAATCGGCTAAAACTTGCTCTAATCCCAGTTGCATCATCGGGTCATCTTCAACAATTAAAATTTTCATAATACGAAGGAAGAAGGAAGAAGGAAGAAGGAAGATTACTTAGTTGTTAATATTTTACATGAACTTGTACCGAACCAATGACTAATGACTAATGACTAATGACTAATGACTAATAACTAATGACTAATGACTAATGACTAATGACTAATGACTAATGACTAATGACTAATGACTAATGACTAATGACTAATG